>JAZQHA010000121.1:0-33109 GCA_045540315.1 Acutalibacteraceae bacterium
ATTCGGTGTTGCTAAACTGAGACGCGTAGTCTTTTTCATTCGACCCGCTGGCCGTTGTGTCAATCGGTAGCGTGTTGTCGACCTTCTCCACGCCGTTCAAGTACGCTCGCAAGTCGCTGCGCCCCCAGTGGTTGGCATTCGCCGCCATAATAAAGGTAGTGGGCTCGTCCTCCGCAAATACTCTGATTTTGGGCGCCATAGATAGCATTAGCGAAGCACTAACCCCAACGGCTAACATTTTCTGCAGAAATTGCGGCCTTTTCAGTGTGAAAATTTTCCACAACTTCCGCTTTCCATACACTTTTTCTTTCGTTCTGTCCAAAACAATCACTTCCTTTGCAATTAAAAATAGCTCTAATAACAATATAGCAAAAAAAAACAACGGTATTTCAATGTTTTTTTGGTGCAAATATTTTGGTTGAAATTTGTCGAATTTACTGATACTTTTATCAAATGGGATAAAATCGTTAATGCTTTTCTTGTTCTCAAGGAAATTCCTGGCTGCGCTCGCCTAACTACAACAATGACAACAATGCGCTCAAAGCCTATCGCGGCAACTACGTCAATAACAACAACGTGAATAACAACAACGTGAATAACGATAACTCGGTAGCTGCCGATTTGCCTTACCGCCAGAAACGCGCTCCTAAGTAGGGGCCGTCCGTGCCAAGGCAAAGGGATTTTATTCCAGTTTGCCGTAAGACTTAAGATTTAAAATAGCTGGCGGACGAACACATGTCGCAGATAAACTTGGACGCCTCTGTGCTTTCGAGTTTTTCCTTGGAGTTTCCGGGTCTGCGATTCTTCTTTTTTTATGAGGTAACTTTTTATGACCGACTACGAGAAAATTTGCGATTTTGAAAATTTATACCAGGCCCACAAACGCGCTCGATTATGCAAAAGGCACAAAAAAGATGTAATTTTATTTGAGATGAACCTTTCTGAGAATCTCTGGGAGATAAAAAATTTGCTTGAAAATCGCACTTACAAAGTCTCCGGGTACAATAAATTTATGATTTTTGACCCAAAAGAGCGTGAAATTCAAGCGCTTTCTTATTACGACAGGATTGTTCAGCACGTTCTTTGCGACGAAGTTTTAACGCCTTTTTTCGACAAGCGACTAATTTACGACAACTGCGCCTGCAGAATTGGCAAAGGCACGCATTTTGCGCTAAACAGATTAACTAAATTTTTTGTCAACATTATAAACTGCACGGCGCAAACGGCTACATTTTGAAGTGCGATATTCGAAAATATTTTGCAAGTATCCATCACGAGGTGCTTAAAAATCGGCTTGCGCAAGTCATTCCGGACAAAGATATTTTAAATTTGCTTTTTCACATCATCGACAGCTACCAGCATTCTCCAAATCGCGGTCTGCCCATGGGCAATCAAACCAGCCAGCTTTTTGCGCTCTACTATCTCGACCCACTTGACCGATTTATCAAGGAAAAATTGCAAATAAAGCATTATGTTCGCTACATGGACGACCTCGTTTTACTCTCAGACGATAAAGAGCATTTGAACGATTGCCTAAAAAGCATGAAAATAATTGTGAACAATCGCCTTGAACTTGAATTTAATGACAAAACTCAGATTTTTCCTATCAGGAATGGAGTCGATTTTTTAGGCTTTCATTTTTATCTTACTGATTCCGGAAAAGTTATAAAAAAGCTGCGGCGTTCCTCAAAAGTTCGCTTTAAAAATCGTCTAAAACAGCTTCAACATGAATACAAAACCGGCAAGGTTCAATTGGAAGATATCAATATGTCTCTGGCAAGCTACCACGGGCATTTAAAGCACGGCCATACCTATAAATTGAGCACTCATGTTTTCTCAAAAATAAAATTTTCCAAGCCTCAAATGAGAGATAAAACCGCAGATTAAAAGCAATTAGACCGAATAAAATCGGTCGTTTTTTATGCCATTTCACAACATATAGCTTGTCGTTATTGCCCAAAAACACATAAATTGCTCCGAATTTACAATAAATATCATTCAAGCCGCGGCAGAATAATTGGAGGAAAATGGTTAAAGTCTGATTAAAAAAGCGCTGCTTGGTGGAAGCTTAGAGTTCCTCGTGTTTTAAGATTGTAAAAAACCAAAAGTTAAGGCATATCCACGTTTTTTGATGGTGGACATGCCTTTTTTGTGCCCAAAGTATTCCATGCACTGGAGGCAAAATGATAGGCCGTTGGTATAACATACGTTATTTTTAGCCGTCCGAATTGTTTGAAGTGCGTGGCCGCACACGACACGTCGCGACTAAAGCTTTTTTCTTTTTTAGGATCTTTTCTCGCGCGTTTTTTTAGATAAACAAACTGCACTTTATGCAGATGAAATATATTCGAAAAATACTACTGGCATAGCGAAAATAACAGCGTTATATTTAAGGTTATCGCGAGACGATGATTTAGAAGGTGAAAGCAACAGTACTGCTAACCAGCGAACGCTCTTAATGAGTTTTGCAAAGAAAAATGGCTTTAGAAACACAAAAGTCTTTATTGATGATGGCGTTTCTGGGGTTACATTTAACCGCCAAGGCTTCAAAGAGATGTTCAAGATGATTGAATCCGAACAAGTGGCAACTGTTATAATTCTGCTTGTTTATACATTTTAAATTTTTGTCGCAGACTCTTCTGTGAATAGCTACAATTTTTAAATAAATTCATCAAAATTCGAAGCTAAGTCTTGAAACGCATTAAAAAATTTACTTACATGGTATCCATCACAGGTAGCATGATGGACTGAAATAGAAACAGGCAATAAGAGCTTGCCGCTATTCTCAAAGAACTTACCTACCATAACAAAGGGTGGCAACCATACAATATCATGAGTTGGCGGACAATCAAAACTTGTAAAGCTGCTCCACGGTAGTGAACTCATATCGAAACAATTTGGCGGGAACTTTCCTTTAGCAGCCATGCTGCGTATTTCACCATAGGTGTTAATATCGTTAATGAACCTATCATAAAACACTTTAAAGTTATCCGAATACTCAGTCCACAGTATTGAAATCCTTTTATCACTTTCATGGAATATCGGGTATCTAGGATAAATTACATCGTAAATGCCGAGATTACCATCTTCATCATAATTCATTTTAAATTCATCGCTTGCGTTTAATACCTTTGAAGTAATGTATGTAAAAGTAGGATAACATCTAAGTTTTTTCTCTTTAATTATCCCGACTAATTTAGTAACATCAATGTTCATAGTCATATTTATTTTGCAACGATTTTTAGTTGTAAACCAGTTGTAATATTCTTTTCTATCCCAGTTGTCCATATCAATTTTTCTAAAACTCATAGTATTTTATCCTCCTAATTTTATTGCCATAATGCTTTGATGTTATTGTAATTATATAATATTGAAGAATTTTTGCCAATCGTGAGAAAATATTCAAATGTCGAAAAGCTGACAACAGAACTTTTACATGAATTCATCGATAAAATTATCGTACACCATAAAGAGAAAGTCTTTGGAGAGACAATACAACGAGTTGAAATTTATTACAAGATGATAGGACAAGTGCAAATTCCAAAATTGCGCCGTCCAGAAAAAGACAGTTATAAAAAATCTTTTGGACGCACAAAAAAAGAGCAGATTGCTTGTTAAAACAATCTGACTCTTGGGGACCTAAATATTAAAAGTAGTTATAAGAAATCTCAAGTCCCTCATACTACTTGAAAAAGTTAACTCTTAAAATTTTTGAAGTTGCGAACAAACGCGAGCATAAAGCGGTTTAAACAAGAAAAGCCTCGTACGCGACTTGTCGTACGAGGTCACTCGTTGGTCGAGGTGACAGGGCTCGAACCTGCGGCATCTTGGTCCCAAACCAAGCACTCTACCAAACTGAGCTACACCTCGTTAACAATTATTAAAATCAAATCAATCATGCAACATATATATTATAGCACATCAAAAAATATATGTCAAACATTCAGGAGGTACTGTTTTTTAACTCCTAATATAGTACCTCCTAAAAAGTTGACACTATCAGTTACCAAGAATCATCATATTAAAAAATAAGGTAAATTAACCATTGCTAACATTTTCATTGACTTCTAAACCCTGTTCTTCACTTGCCTGGTTTAGAGCCTCTTCCGTACTCTCTTCACCATATTCAGCGACTTTCTTGATAACAACATCACTATAGCGATGCATACCTGTACCTGCTGGAACTAACTTACCGATGATAACGTTTTCTTTGAGTCCGATTAATGGATCAATTTTACCCTTAATTGCAGCATCGGTTAAAACTCGAGTAGTTTCTTGGAAGGATGCAGCAGATAAGAAAGACTCCGTTGCCAAAGAAGCCTTAGTGATACCCAAAAGCGTCGGTGTACTTGTAGCTTCCAGCAAACCGTTTTCTCCGTTTGCGATACGTTGTTTTATTTCGTCATTTGCCGCAATAAATTCAGACTTATCCACCATTGCGCCGGCTAATAGAGTTGTATCGCCTGGCTCTTTTACGCGAACTTTCTTCATCATCTGACGCACGATAACCTCAATATGCTTGTCATTGATATCAACACCTTGCATACGGTAAACGCGCTGAACTTCCTGAATGAGGTAATTCTGCACAGCTTCCGGTCCACTAATAGCAAGAACATCATGTGGGTTCACCGAGCCACCTGTTAAGCGATCACCTGCAGAAACGTTGTCGCCTTCTTGTACGATTGTTCTTGAGCCAAACGGAATCAAATACGAAACTTGATCGCCAGTCTCCTTATTATAGATAACGATATGTTTACTATTTTTGATTTCCTCAAATTTAACCTCACCGGATATTTCACTAATGATAGCAACATGTTTTGGTTTACGGCTTTCAAAGAGTTCCTCAACACGCGGCAAACCTTGAGTAATATCCTCGGCACTGGCAACACCACCTGTGTGGAAGGTTCTCATCGTCAACTGAGTACCAGGCTCACCGATGGACTGAGCTGCAATAATTCCAACAGCCTCGCCAACGGAAACCGGCATACCATTTGCCAAGTTGGCACCATAGCATTTTTTACAAATACCGTGCTTTGCCTTGCAACTGAGAATCGAGCGAATATCAATTTTCTCGACACCAGAATTAATAATAATCTCAGCGTCTTGATCAGTCATCATCTTATCTTTTGAGATGAGCACCTCACCGGTCTTCTCGTCGATAAAGTCACTACACAAGTACCTACCAATTAAACGTTCTTGTAGACTCTCTATCGACTCTTTGCCGTCTTTAATTTCGAATACAGTCAAGCCCTCAGAGGTTCCACAATCGTCCTCGCGAATAATAACATCTTGAGAAACATCAACCAAACGTCTAGTCAAGTATCCTGAGTCAGCTGTACGAAGCGCCGTATCAGCCAAACCTTTTCTTGCTCCACGTGAGGAGATAAAATACTCCAAAATGTTGAGGCCTTCACGGTAGTTAGCACGAATCGGAACTTCAATTGTCTTACCAGAGGTATTCGCGATAAGACCACGCATACCAGCCAGCTGACGAATCTGACTCATCGAGCCACGAGCACCTGAATCGGCCATCATATAGATTGGGTTATACCTGTCTAAATTATCCTGCAATGCCTTGGTAACGTCGTTTGTTGCCTTATCCCAGATTTTTAACACATGAGCTTCTCTTTCATCGTTAGACATCAAACCACGCTTAAATTGCTGAGATACCTTCTCAATTTGAGTCTCTGCATCCGCAATGATTTCCTTCTTTGCCGGAGGAATAACCGCATCGCCGACTGCAACAGTAATTGCGCCTCTTGTAGAGTACTTAAAGCCAAGCGCCTTGATACTGTCGAGCACCTCAGAGGTAACCTGTGTACCATGGACTTTTATACACTTATCGATAATTTTTTGAATTTGTTTTTTGCCAACTAAGAAATTAATTTCGAGTTCTAAGTGGTCCTCTGGAGTTTTTCTTTCAACAAAGCCCAAATCCTGTGGAATTTGCTGATTGAATATAATTTTTCCAACCGTAGTTTCAATAAGACCAGAAACCTTCAAGCCATCGAGGTCTAACTTTCTACGCACCTTGATATTGGCATGCAAGGATATATCCTTAGCATCGTAGGCCATTAAAGCTTCTTCGAAACTTCTAAAGACTTTACCCTCACCTTTTTCGCCGGCCTTATCAAGGGTCAAGTAGTAAGAGCCCAAAACCATGTCTTGCGTCGGAACCGCAACAGGGCGTCCATCCGAAGGCTTTAAGAGGTTACCTGCAGCCAACATCAAGAACCTTGCCTCAGCCTGTGCCTCTGCCGAGAGTGGTACGTGCACAGCCATTTGGTCTCCGTCGAAGTCAGCGTTATACGCCGTACAAACAAGCGGATGCAACTTAAGTGCTCTACCCTCTACTAGCACTGGCTCAAAGGCTTGAATTCCCAAACGGTGAAGCGTAGGTGCACGGTTAAGAAGTACCGGATGTCCCTTAATTACAGTCTCCAAAGCATCCCAAACTTCTGGTCTTGCGCGGTCGACGGCTTTTCTTGCCGACTTAATGTTGTTAGACGCACCAGTCTCGACCAAGCGCTTCATAACGAATGGCTTAAAGAGTTCCAGAGCCATCTCCTTCGGCAGACCGCATTGGTACATCTTTAGCTCCGGACCAACCACGATAACCGAACGGCCAGAGTAGTCAACACGCTTACCGAGTAGGTTTTGTCTAAAGCGTCCCTGCTTACCTTTTAGCATATCCGACAATGATTTGAGCGGGCGATTATTAGGGCCTGTAACTGGACGGCCACGACGACCATTATCAATTAGGGCATCAACGGCTTCTTGCAGCATGCGCTTTTCGTTGCGAATGATTATATCCGGCGCACCAAGCTCCAACAATCTTTTTAGGCGGTTATTTCTATTGATTACCCTACGATACAAGTCATTGAGGTCAGACGTTGCAAAGCGTCCACCATCGAGCTGAACCATCGGACGAAGATCCGGCGGAATAACCGGTAAAACGTTCAAAATCATCCACTCTGGGCGGTTCCCAGACTGACGGAAAGACTCAACAACCTCAAGGCGTTTTAGGATTCTAACTCTCTTCTGCCCTACTGCTGTCTCCAAATCATCCTTAAGTTCTTTTGAAAGTGCATCGAGGTCAATTTCTGCCAACAACTTTTGAATTGCCTCAGCACCCATCATTGCCTCAAAATCGTCCTCATACTTTTCCTGCAAGTCTCGATATTCACGCTCGCTGAGGAACTGATACTTAACCAGCTCCTTAGCATTGCCAGGATCCGTAACGATATAAGTTGCAAAGTACAATACTTTCTCGAGCATACGAGGAGAAATATCGAGAAGAAGGCCCATGCGAGACGGGATCCCCTTAAAGTACCAAATATGCGAAACAGGAGCGGCCAGCTCGATATGTCCCATACGCTCGCGGCGAACTTTAGATTTTGTTACTTCAACGCCGCAGCGGTCACAAATTTTCCCTTTATAGCGAATCCTTTTGTACTTACCGCAATGGCATTCCCAGTCTTTTTGCGGACCAAAAATACGCTCGCAAAACAATCCGTCGCGTTCAGGTTTAAGCGTTCTATAGTTAATTGTCTCCGGTTTTTTCACTTCTCCGCGAGACCACTGCCTAACTTGGTCGGGAGATGCAAGTCCTATCTTGATTGATTCAAATACATTAAATTCCATCATTCAACCCCCTAAAAATCCTGATCTGCTGCTGGTATATCGGCATCATCGAAAACACTGTCAAATTCAGCATCGATACTATCATCTTCGTCATCATCGGCATCCTCAACGACACTTGATTCATCAAACATATTTTCGTCATTCGGGTCATCCTCAAGAGTAAAACCATCCAGAGAGGTTACTACTTCTTCCTCGCGGAACTCATTTTTAATTGGCGGTAGGCCGATATTGTCATCATCGTCTTCAAAGCCTTGTTTAAAGTCAATTTCTTCCTCGTCCTTGTTCAAGACTTTAACATCCAGACCCAATGACTGAAGCTCTTTAATAAGAACCTTAAACGACTCTGGAATACCTGGCTTCGGCACATTTTGGCCCTTAACGATAGACTCATAAGTTTTCACACGTCCGACAACGTCATCTGACTTAACTGTTAAAATCTCTTGCAAGGTGTAAGCAGCACCATAAGCTTCAAGTGCCCAAACTTCCATTTCTCCAAAGCGCTGGCCACCGAATTGAGCCTTACCACCAAGCGGTTGCTGAGTAACCAACGAATAAGGTCCAGTCGAACGTGCATGGATTTTATCATCGACCAAGTGGTGCAGCTTGAGGTAGTACATATAGCCAACAGTAACCGGATTATCAAAGTACTCACCGGTTCTGCCGTCCTTCAGCCAAGTTTTACCATCCTCGCTATAACCAGCCATCTTAAAGCACTCAAAAATATCTTCCTCACGAGCGCCATCAAAAACAGGGGTCATAATCTTCCACCCAAGCGCCTTTGCGGCGTAGCCCAAGTGAACTTCCAATACCTGTCCGATGTTCATACGAGAAGGAACGCCGAGCGGATTCAGCACTATATCAAGTGGCGTACCATCCGGCAAGAAAGGCATATCCTCAACAGGCAAAATTCTCGACACAACACCTTTGTTACCGTGCCGACCAGCCATTTTATCTCCAACAGAGATTTTACGTTTTTGAGCGATGTAGCAACGAACGACCTTATTTACACCAGGTTGCAACTCATCGCAATTGTCACGCGTAAAGACTTTAACATCCACGACAATGCCGTACTCACCATGCGGCACACGCAAGGAGGTATCACGAACCTCGCGGGCCTTCTCGCCGAAAATTGCACGAAGCAAACGTTCCTCAGCGGTTAATTCAGTCTCACCTTTTGGCGTTACCTTGCCGACCAAGATATCTCCAGCTCGAACCTCTGTACCTACGCGAATTATACCGGTTTCATCGAGGTCTTTAAGTACATCCTCACTGACATTTGGAATATCTCTTGTAATTTCTTCTGGTCCAAGTTTTGTGTCGCGAGCCTCCGTCTCATACTCCTCGATGTGAATCGAAGTATAAACATCCTCGCGCACAATTTTCTCACTAATAAGAACAGCGTCCTCGTAGTTATAACCTTCCCAAGTCATAAAGCCAATAAGTGCGTTCTTACCGAGGCTGATTTCACCGTTACTTGTTGCCGGACCATCCGCTAAGACTTCGCCCTTCTCTACGCGTTGCCCCTCACTAACCACTGGCACCTGATTAATACACGTACCTTGGTTTGAGCGCATAAACTTTGTTACCCTAAAGGTATCCGTTTTGCCGGAATCATACTTAACTTTAATTTCATCCGCGCAAACGCTCTTAACGACACCATCATCCTTAGAGAGAATACATACACCCGAGTCTACACCCGCTTTATACTCCATGCCTGTACCGACAATCGGAGCTTCAGTTTTGAGTAGCGGAACAGCTTGCCGTTGCATGTTTGCACCCATCAATGCACGGTTAGCGTCGTCATTTTCAAGAAACGGAATCATAGCCGTAGCGACGGATACAACCATCCTCGGACAAATATCCATAAAATCAGCGCGATTGCTTTCAACCTCAACGAAGTTATCGCGAAAACGACCATTTACCTTAGAGTTAATAAAATGGCCTTCTTCATCGAGTGGTTCATTTGCTTGCGCCACAATGAATTCGTCTTCAACGTCCGGCGTCATGTAAACGACCTCAGAAGTAACAACACCATTTTCCTTATCGACTTTTCTAAATGGAGCCTCAATAAATCCATACTCATTAATTCTTGCAAAAGTCGCAAGGTAAGAAATCAAACCAACGTTTGGACCTTCCGGGGTTTCAATCGGGCACATACGACCATAGTGGCTGTAGTGAACGTCACGAACCTCAAACCCAGCTCTGTCTCGAGTAAGACCGCCAGGACCCAAAGCAGAAAGACGTCTTTTGTGCGTTAACTCAGCTAGAGGGTTAGTTTGATCCATGAATTGCGATAGTGGCGAAGAACCAAAGAATTCTCTAATTGCAGCTACAACTGGACGAATATTTATTAAAGATTGAGGAGTAAGCATTTCAAGGTCTTGCGCTTGCAGAGTCATTCTCTCACGAATAACGCGCTCCAATCTTGTAAATCCTATTCTAAACTGGTTTTGCAAAAGCTCTCCCACAGAGCGAATTCTTCTGTTGCCCAAGTGGTCGATATCATCGGTCACGCCAACTCCACAAGCAAGGCAGTTCATATAGTTGATAGAGGCGAAAATATCGTCAATAGTAATGTAGTTAGGGACAAGCTCGCCTAACCTTGAAGAAATTTCTGCCTTAAGTTCTTTTTCATTCTTACAATTATCTAAAATCTCCGACAAAACATTAAATCTAACTTTCTCCTTAACGCCACATTCTTTACGCGCATCGAAGTTCACGTAGCCGCTAATATCGACCATACCGTTAGAAATAATTTTAACTTCTTTGTCGTCCATTTTAACGTATGCAACTGTAACGCCAGCATTCTCGATTTCCATAGCTCTATCGTAAGCTAAAACTTCTCCAGCCTCAGCCATGATTTCGCCAGTCATTGGATTAATAATAGGTTGTGAGAGTTCATTTCCAATCAACCTATTTGAAATGCCCAACTTTTTATTATATTTATGCCTACCCACACGAGACATATCATAGCGACGCTCGTCGAAGAAAAGCGAATCCACATGAGCTTTTGCGCTATCGAGAGTTGGCGGCTCACTAGGACGTAGTTTTCTATACAGTTCAAGTAAAGCCTCTTCTGTATTATTGCAAACATCCTTCTCAAGTGTTGCCAAAATGCGCTCATCGCGACCGAAGTAATCTACAATTTCATCGGTTGTCCCAAGTCCAAGCGCACGAATAAACACCGTAACTGGGATTTTTCTATTTTTATCTATGCGCACATAAAAAATATCGTTAACGTCGTTCTCATACTCAATCCAAGCACCACGATTAGGTATAACCGTAGAACTAAAGAGCTCCTTACCAGTTTTGTCGTGCTCCATTTTAAAGTAAACGCCTGGCGACCTAACCAACTGAGAAACGATAACGCGCTCAGCACCATTAATAACAAAAGTGCCGCTATCCGTCATGAGCGGGAAATCGCCCATAAACACTTCCGACTCTTTAATTTCTCCACTTTCTTTATTTAATAAACGCGCCTTAACCCGAAGTGCAGCCGAATAAGTAGCGTCACGTTCTTTGCATTCTGCAACGCTATAATTTGGCTTATCGAGGTCAATATAATAGTCAACAAAATCCAATACTAAGTTTCCAGTATAGTCGGTAATACCAGAAATATCCTTAAAAACTTCCCTAAGCCCTTCATCGAGAAACCATTGATACGAATTTTTCTGCACCTCAATGAGATTAGGCATCTCCAGAACTTCATCAATGCGAGAAAAACTCATTCTGACATTTTTGCCCATGTTCACCGGTTTCACATTTAGCATCGGTTTAACCACTCCAATTCATCTATTTGTCAATATATATTAAGTCGGCCAAGAAGCCGCAACTATAATAAACACAAAATTTTTTGAAAAAGTATTGCTTTTTTGTCGAAACGCTGTTACAATAATTATAATTAGGCCGTATTGTTCCTTTACAAATGCGGTATATTATTTTACCATATTAACAAAATGTTGTCAAGTATTTTTACATAATTACTTTGTGTTCAAAAACACCACTTAACCCAATACCGCACTATACCGCGCGGCATTAGGGTTTTTTCTATTTTGCACGCCTTTATTCCTCAAGGAAATCTTTTAATTTTTTACTTCTGCTGGGATGCCTTAACTTACGCAACGCTTTTGCCTCAATTTGACGGATACGTTCTCTAGTAACAGCGAACTCCCTGCCCACTTCCTCCAACGTACGCGAACGGCCATCCTCAAGACCAAATCTAAGCCGTAACACTTTTTCCTCACGAGGCGTTAAAGTATATAGAACTTTGGCAATTTGTTCTTTTAGCAACGTATTAGAAGCAGCATCTACCGGAGCTGTAGCATCATCATCCGGGATAAAATCTCCTAAATGACTGTCTTCTTCTTCTCCGATGGGCGTCTCCAACGAAACCGGATCTTGCGCTACTCGGATTATATCTCGCACTTTTTCAACTGTTAAATTTAAATGTGCTGCAATTTCCTCAAGCGTAGGCTCGTGACCATTTGCGTGAAGCAACTGCGTCGAGGCCTTTTTCACTTTATTTATGCTCTCTACCATATGTACTGGAATTCTAATCGTCCGAGACTGGTCCGAAATAGCTCTAGTTATCGCTTGACGAATCCACCATGTTGCGTAGGTGGAAAACTTAAATCCTTTAGTGTAGTCAAATTTCTCGACAGCCTTGATAAGGCCTAAATTTCCCTCTTGCATCAAGTCTAAAAATTGCAAGCCACGGCCTAAATATCTTTTAGCAATACTTACCACCAAGCGCAAATTAGCCTCTGTCAAACGATTTTTCGCTTTTTCGTCCCCTTGAGCAATTTTTTCTGCTAATTTGATTTCCTCATCCATACTCAAAAGGGGAACTTTACCTATTTCTCGCAGATAGACCTTAACCGGGTCTTCAGTTCCAATCGAATCCGACAGCATCACATCGTCATGGTTCTCCAAATGAGAGGTGGCCATATCCTTGGTAAATTCCAAATCATCGGCCTTCGCGGTATGAAAATCCTCGATAATTTCTACTCCCGCAGCTTCCAGGTCATCATAGAATTTTTCCAGTTGCTCTGGCTCGATATCAATTTCTCCCATTGCATCGAGAATATCCTTAGTATTGATACGCCCTTGTGCCTTGCCCAACTCGAGCAACTTTTTCATAATAGATTTTTTATCTTTCACAGCAGTCGCAGCCATTAAAATTCCTCCTATTTTTTATGTTCCTTGAGTAACTTCATATACTCGATAATCTCATCATTTTGTGCCGAGATAATTTTATTTTTGTCTAATTTTTCTTTCTCAAACAAGATGACATTTATGTACTCATTCACAGCCTCACGCGAAGAGGACCGTTCTGATTCCTTCGCCAACATCGCCGCAATTGCAGCGACTTCTTCGCTAGAAAAATCTTGAGTTAAATCTGTAAGTCCCACAGACCTACCTTGCGCCACACGCTCCTTTAGCGCCGAATAAATTCTACGATTAAAGCTTGTACAAAAATTTTCGTCAGCCAGTTTATTAAAGACCTCCACCGAGGCGTCTGGGTTATTAATTATGTAAGCGATGATAGCCTCTTCGGCAAAGGCCGCACGCAAATTATCAGATTTTTCCGAGTTAAGCTTATCGTTTCTCGCAGATAAATTTTGTTGCACCTGAAAAAACTGTTTTTTCTCGTTGATTCTTTTATGTTTCCGCCGTTCTTTGGCTACTTGCGCCATAATAGTGTTTTTCGAGATGTCCAACTTTTCACACAACTTACTTGCGTAAATTTCCTGCTCAATTAAATTTTCTAGCGCTGCCAAAATTTTAACAGACTCCTTCAAGTAAGCAATTTTTCCTTCTGAGTCATTCAAATTATAATTTCGAGCGGCTTTCTCTAGGCGGTATTCAACATCATTACCAGCGTTTTTTATAAGTTGAGCAAAACGTGCTGGTCCGTCCTTGCCGTATGAGCGAATAAACTCATCAGGATCTTTACCATTAGGAATGGAAATCACTTTTATTAATACTCCCGTTGGCCTCAACAAGTCAATTGCGCGAGATGCAGCTTTTTGTCCGGCTTCATCCGAGTCGTAGCAAATCACCACTTCTTTAGCATACCTTGAGATAATTTTTGACTGCTCAGAGGTCAATGCCGTACCCAGCGTGGCAATGGTGTTCCTAAAGCCAGCCTGATGTAAAGCAATAACATCCATGTAACCCTCAACCAAGATAAGCAAACCGTCATTTTCATTCTTAGCGAAGTTTAGCGCAAACAAGTTTAGACTTTTTTTAAAGGCCAAAGTATCCGAAGTATTTAAGTATTTTGGTTTTTGGTCGGACATAATTCGGCCACCAAAGGCAATCACATTACCACGCAAGTCGATAATCGGAAACATAACTCTATCGAAAAATCTCGCAGAGACACTTGTTTTGCTTTTCGCGTACGCCAAGTTTGCATTGACCATCTCCTCATAGCGAAAGCCATTTTCCTTCAAATGATTTATTAAGTCATAACGAGAATCTGGTGCAAAACCTAGGCCAAAATGCTTAACAATTTTATCAGTCAGACCTCTTTTATACAAATAGTTTAAGGCTTTTTCTCCTTTGCTAGAGTACAAATTTTTATGGAAAAACCTTGCCGCAGCACGGTTAATTTCTAAAATACGGGTTTTAATACTTGATAATTCTTCATCTTTTTTATTATTTTCTGGCATCGAGATTCCAGCTCTCTGCGCCAAAAATTTAATCGATTCAATGTAATCTAAATTCTCAATTCTTTCAATAAACGTAATTATATCGCCGCCAGCACCGCAGCCGAAACAGTAAAATGAGCTACTTTGCGGATAAACATTAAATGACGGAGTTTTCTCAGCATGAAAAGGGCACAAGCCTACAAGATTTCTTCCCCTGCGCTTGAGGCTAACATAGGAAGAAATTACATCTGAGATATCGTTTCTGAATTTGATTTCTTCTATAAAGCCATCCGGCAACGGCATATAAAGACCTCCGTAAATTTAAACATTCCACTCAACAAGAAAACTAATTTTGCTCCACAAGGCAACTTTATAACATCTTTAAAAATGATAAAAATTTTCTCTTAAAATATCACTTTGTAAGGCTCCAGATGACATCTCGAGAATTTTCTTTGATAAGCCTGAAAACTTTTCTTTTTTTATGTGAAATAAAACCCTAACGTTATCCAGAAAGTCTGTGTTATCAGTCATCCCACCACAATCGCCGATAATATTCACAACCTTGCCATATTGATTATAGTCACAAACCAAGCTACAATCATAACAAGGCTCCATTTTTACAACGTTAGCCAAATCAATTGCACTCGCCGCTGCTTGTGAGTACGCTCGTACAAGGCCACCGGTTCCAAGAAGAATTCCGCCAAAATATCTCGTTACTACGATAACAACATTTTGTAGGCTATTTTTCTTGATTATATCGAGAATCGGCACGCCCGCCGTACCGTGAGGCTCCCCGTCATCCGAGTATCTCGCAATGTTATTTTCTCGCACAACATAAGCATAAACGTTATGCCGCGCATCCCAGTGTTTAGTTTTAATCTCATCAATAAACTTTAAAGCCTCATTCTCTGTAGAGGCAGGTTGAATGTAGCCAATAAATTTAGATTTTTTCTCAACAAATTCGCTAATAGCCTCTTTTTCTACGGTTATATAAGAGTTACACATATAGCAAAACTCCCTTTCGCGTAGCATTCCCTTTACTTTTCAAGTACAAATTTGCAGTTAACAGCAAAAACAACGATAAGCGGTGCATCACTGCACCGCCAGATTTTTCCAGCACCGCTAATCTTTTTTCTCCAAACGCCTTTTAAATCTGTCTACACGTCCGCCGGTATCAACGAGTTTTTGTTTACCTGTAAAAAACGGATGGCATTTAGAACAAATTTCAACTTTAATATTTTCTTTTGTCGATGCCGTATCGATAACATTGCCGCAAGCACAAGCAATGGTCGTTTTATTATAAGCTGGATGCAACCCTTTGCGCATATCGTCACCTCTTTCTAATAAAACACAAATAATATTTTTTATTATAACATAAAACGA
This sequence comes from Acutalibacteraceae bacterium, assembly GCA_045540315.1. Lineage (GTDB taxonomy): Bacteria > Bacillota > Clostridia > Oscillospirales > Acutalibacteraceae > CAG-557. Next base: position 15,681 of record JAZQHA010000121.1, read on the forward strand.
ACTTAATTACAAGATGTCCTTAAATATTTTTTCTTACGTATTGTTGAGCTATCGGTTAGAGTGCTCAATAACATTTTGCACGACTTCCTCCATGTGCATTCCGCGAGACCCTTTAACTAAAATGCAATCTCCCGGACATATAAGTTGTTCTAAGCACGCACAAGCATCTTTATTAGCATCAAAAGAGTGTATGCAAATATCTCTTTTTAAGTTCTTTGCTTCATCCGCGATAAACTTTGCAAACTCTCCTACAGTTACAATAACGTCTACACCAAGTTTTGCGGCAACTCCCCCTACTTCTCGGTGAAGTTCTTCTGATAATTCTCCGAGCTCTAGCATGTCAGCCAAAACCGCAATTCTTTTACCAGTTGCCGGTATTTTAGCTAAAACTTTCAAGGCACTTTTCATTGAATCCGGATTCGCATTATAGGTATCGTCAATTAAAGTAACGTCGCCCAGGTGATGAATATTTTGCCTCATATTTATATTTTTAAAGCTCGACAAACCATCTTGAATTTCATTTGCAGCCATCCCCATCGAGAGCCCAATTGCAATAGCAACTAATGCATTATAAACATTATGTTCTCCAATGGTTGGAATTCTAAACGTTTGAGATATCCCATTATGTAAGAGCTCAAAACTTGTCGTCTCATTCTCACAAGAGATATTTCTCGCCATAAACATGCAATCATTCAAAATTCCAACCGACACCACATTAAAATTAGCGCTTCCCTGCATCTTGCAAAGAATTTCATCATCACCGTTAATAAACAAATAATCTTTTTCGCCTAGATATTTCGTAATTTTAAACTTTTCTTTAAAAATATTTTCCCTCGAGTGTAAATTTTCAATGTGCGTCACACCAATATTCGTCATTACCGCGTGACTTGGCTGTGCAATCTGAGAAAGAACATCCATCTCGTCAAACTCGCTAATACCCATCTCAACGACAGCTACCTCATGTTGCGACTCTAAACCCAGTATAGTTAGCGGTAACCCAAGTTGACCATTCAAGTTTCCACTTGTCTTATGCACCTTAAACTTACTCGACAACACACTTGCAATCATTTCTTTTGTCGAGGTTTTACCCACGCTTCCAGTTATTCCGACTATCGGAACATCAAATTTACTCCGATAGTATGCAGCTAACCTTTGTAGGGCCACTTTTGTATCGCTAACTTTTATATAGGCCCGATTCGAATTTATAGCATCGTGCTCAGCCGTCAAAGTAGCTACTGCTCCCGCCTCAAAGGCACTCTCGATAAAATCGTGCCCATTAAATTTGTCGCCCTTTATCGGCACAAAAAGCGCACCTTTTTTGAGCTCTTTACTATTTGTACTCACAGAGTCGACCATCATATCTCCCGAACCACTAAGAAGTATACCATTAACGGCCGACACAATCTCACTTACGGGTACTTTCTCCATAACTTATAAAACCTCACTCAGCTCACTCAAAATCTCCGCTACAACTTCACGCTCATCAAAATGCAATTTTTGTCCGTTTATCTCTTGATAATCCTCATGCCCCTTACCAGCCAGCACGATTATATCATTATCCCGAGCTATCGAGAGACAATACCTAATTGCCTCGCGTCTATCCGGAATTACAATGAATTTGCCGCGAGTTTTTCTTAGGCCCACCTCGATGTCGGAAATAATATCCATAACGTCCTCATTGCGAGAGTTATCTGCAGTAACCACTGATAAATCAGAAAGCTTACCGGAGACCTCACCCATTTCGTAGCGCCGAACTTTGGGGCGATTGCCTCCTGCACCAAATAGCGTTATGAGACGATTTGGTCGATATTCTCGAAGTGTTGTCAAGACATTTTCCATACTCAAAGCATTGTGAGCATAATCGATTAAGAGGGTAAAGTTGCCCGGAACCGGAACCACTTCAATTCGGCCCTTAACTTTAACCTCGTTCAGACCGCTTGTAATGGCTTTTTCTGGTATATCAAAATGTCGACATACTGAAATCGCAGCAAGTGCGTTATAGATACTAAACTTACCCGGAATGTCTACGTTTACACTCAAATTTTCTTTACCAGAGGTCTCAAAGTGTATACCCACATAACCCGACTGCGAAATCAATTTCTCATTAAATGCAGTTAGGTCAGCGTTTTGCGAAAAACCATATGTCTCGACAGAACAAGTATGTCCACTCAAAATATCTCTATAACTTCGGTCATCGATATTAATGAGGCCCAACTTACACTTCTTAAATAATAAACTCTTACACTCTAAGTACTCCTGCATATCGGCATGCTCGTTACCACCGATGTGATCCATTGAAAAGTTGGTAAAAACACCGTAGTCAAAGGTAAAACCGTCCATACGATGCCATTTTAGGCCCTGCGAGGATGCCTCCATAACCGCACACTCACAACCGCTATCGACCATTAATCGCAAGAAGCGTTGAATCTCATAAGACTCTGGTGTAGTGTTAGCAGTTTTCGTCACCTCGTCGCCAATAATGACGCCCAATGTACCGATAACGCCCGTTTTAATGCCAGCTTTTTGAAGAATCGTACGTATCATGCACGAAACTGTAGTTTTACCCTTTGTACCAGTTATTGCAATGGTTTTCAATTGCGAGGCCGGATTACCAAAGAATTCTGCCGACATAAATGCGAGTGCAATTCTCGTATCCGCGACTTTTATTACTGCAATATTTTCATCAACTTGAACATCATCAGAAATAATTATCGCACAAGCACCCTTCTCAATTGCCTTACCGATAAAATTATGCCCATCAGCGTCATAACCCTTTAAGCAAACAAAAACGCTATCCTTTATGCATTTCCTCGAATCGTAAAAGATATCGCTAATCTCGACATCCAAATCGCCCTTCACCAAAGTATACTCTATATTACAAATTAAATCTCTGAGCCTCATGCTGTCACCCTCAACCTCAAATTATACGAACTAAAAAACATATTATGTCTCCTAATATAATATTGCCACAAATTGGCCGTTTTGTAAAATAAAAAATAAAACCTCGAAGCAAAAAAGCCTCGAAGTTTCTACTACTATTAATCCACTAGAAGTAATACAACAAAAAGTAGAATTTACAACTCAATTATAAAAACTAAAACAAGAAGAGCAACGCACTCAAAACAGCTGCAAAAGGTGCTATTACACGAGAAGCGGCGCTATATGCACCACAAGTGAAACCGTCAGCCGTAAGCAAACCAAAAAACGAACTAGGCGTGTCCATGTCATTTTTTAAACCAAATGTCACAGATTTATATTTACGGGCGTCAAACTCTAAAGAACCCTCGCCAGTAAATTGTTGCTCTGCAATTAATTTACCGTTTTCTTTCAAGTACATAGTAAATACTGTGTCAACATTTCCAGCACTCATATAGTATGTAGCTGTTCCACTCGTTCCATCGATATCACAAATGGATGCACAATTTGTTTTACCATTGATTGTTGAGCACGGATTACCAACAAGCCTTTCTTCACCAGCTTGAAATGTATATGGTCCTATATTTATCATATTGCCTGCTGCCGATGTAAAATGCATGCTAAATACCAAAGCTAAAGAAAAACTGGCAAGGACAGAGAAAAACTTTTTAAAGATATTTGATTTCATAGAAAAACCACCTTTTTAGAGATATAAGTACGAAAATTGTATTACTTCGACGTAAGTATAACACTGAATGTTTGTCGAAGCGTGTCTAAAGAGGTAGGTCGTTCAAAAAAAGATTTGTATTTCACTTAACCCCAAATATCATGACAAGTAGGGCCATTGACAATTATTGGGATGTGAGAACTGTATTGTCCCTTCTCTAAACCTTGTTTTTTTACCGCTGCTTGTGCATCTTTGATATCGTCAAACACACCGGTATAAGAATAGCCTGCTGCGTTCACACCGGTAACAACAACACCTTTTTCATCAAACAGTACCGTATATCCCCCAGAAACATTGTCTAGCTCTTGTTCGTTTAACTCCGCGGCTTGCTTATTAAGCTCTTTTCTCTCTTTCTTTGACATAATCAATCCATCCTTTCAAAACAAAATATAAACTAACAGCGGTATTCAAATTAATCAATAAAACAATCTTTCTCTGTCGCATTTTATTGTAACATATTACCCCCCCCCCATCAGCAAGTGTCAGTGAATAATTTTCACGCGGCAGGAATATTTTATCGGGAAACTCACCTCTATAGCACTAACATTGATATCTTGCTCGCAACAGTATATAATGAGCATATAATGTGAAAAGGAACAAGGAGCCGGCAAATAATGAATTGTAAAATAAATAAATTTTTTGAAAACTTAAAAGGTAAGAAAGTGGCTTTTTGCGGCATCGGAACAAGCCATTTGCCTCTTATAAAACTTTTTAGTCAAAAGGGTGCGATTGTAACTGCTTGTGACTCAAAAAGCGAAGCGCAACTTGAAGATACGATTAATCAACTTAGGCCATTTAATATATCTTTTAAGTTAGGAAACAATTACTTAGAAAATTTAGATGTAGATATTATATTTCGCTCACCGGGTTTAAAATTTTTTAGTCCGGAGTTCATTGATGCTCAAAAAAGGGGTATAGTCGTAACCTCCGAGATGGAACTTTTTTTTGATTTGTGCCCATGTAAAATTATCGCGGTTACCGGCAGTGACGGAAAAACGACGACTACCACCATTATCTCGGAGATATTAAAGCAAGACGGTAAAAAAGTTCATCTCGGCGGAAATATCGGCACACCGTTGCTTCCAATCGTCGAGAGCATTCACGAAGATGATATCGCTGTCGTGGAGTTGTCGAGCTTTCAGCTAATTTCTATGCGAAAAAGTCCTGATGTCGCTGTTATAACAAACATTTCTCCAAACCACCTCGACATACACAAGGATATGACTGAATACATCGATGCGAAAAAAAATATCGTGCTTCATCAAAACGCCTTCTCTTTATCGGTGCTAAACATGGATAACGACATCACAAGACAATTTAGCGACAGCGTTCGTGGAAAAACTTTGTTTTTTAGCTCGAAAAACAAATGTGAAAACGGTATTTACTTAGAGGCCAGTACGATTTTTTCCTCTAGAAATGGCATATCTCAGCCAATTCTCGATATAAATGATATTTGCATCCCCGGCAAACACAACGTCGAAAATTATATGGCGGCTATTGGCGCTGTTTTTGATATGGTTTCACTTGAATCTATTCAAACCGTTGCGAAAAAGTTTTCCGGCGTCGAGCATAGAACTGAGTTCGTTCGCGAACTTAATGGCGTTAAGTACTATAACGATTCTATTGCATCTAGCCCCACCCGTACCATTTGCGGTACTTTGTCACTATTTAATCAAAAAATTATCCTCATTTGCGGTGGCTACGATAAAAAAATTCCGTTTGATACTCTCGGTTCGGTCATTGCCGAGAAAGTCAAGGTCTTAATTCTTCTTGGCCAAACTGCCGATAAAATTCGTGAAGCTGTTGTTAACTCCTCGAAATTTTCTACCGAGAAATTAAAAATTATTATGGTGAAAGATATGCAAAGCGCTGTTACTACTGCAAATCAACACGCCACTCCGGGTGACATCGTTTCTCTATCCCCAGCCTGCGCTAGCTTCGATCTCTACGAAAATTTTGTTGAGCGCGGTCGTCATTTTAAAGAGTTAGTTAATAAGCTTTAGCTCGCGGCAAGCGCTGCGCCGAATGCAATAAAATTGCATTCGCAAAGCTTCGCTTTGCCATCCAAACTTAGTTTGGATGGGCGCAGCGCGCCCGCGGCTAGCCTAGTGAAAGGAGCCTTTTATTGATATGATTACCGATCTAATATTTCGTCTGTGTAGTACTTTTTCTGGCGCAGGCAACGAGAATAATATTGCCGAGCTAATAAAGAGAGAGATGCAGCCCTATGCCGATACGATTCATATTGATAATAATCGTAACGTTATATGCAAAGTTGGAAGCTCGAGCGCAAGACGTCATATTCTTGTTGACGCACATATTGACCAAATCAGCATGGTCGTGACATCGATTGATGAAACTGGCTTTATAAATATGGCTCCGTGCGGCGGTGTTGATTGTCGAGTTTTGCCAGGTGCTACAGTTTTCATTCACGGCAAGGAAGTTATTACGGGAATTATTTGTACAACGCCACCGCACTTAGCCTCCAAGGAAAAAACTGACTTTGAGAAGACTGAGAATTTGCTTGTTGATACAGGTCTTTCTGGTAAGGCTGTTAAAGAAATCATCTCTGTGGGCGACTACGTGTCATTTAGCACAACTTCTCAAAGGTTACTTGGAACTAGGATTACCGCGCCAGCCCTTGACAATCGTGCGGGAGTAGCTACACTAATTCGCTGCGCGCAAATATTGAAAGGCTCAAAACTTAATTGTCAGGTAAGCTTTTTATTTAGCTCTCAAGAGGAAATTCGCGCACTTGGAGCAAAAACAGCCGCATTTTCGATTGCTCCCACCGAAGCCATTTCAGTCGACGTAAGCTTTGCAACTCAACCGAACGTCGAGGAAGAAAAAAGTGGTAAGTTATCGCACGGCCCAATGGTAGGTATTGCACCATCACTCTCTCGAGGAATTTCCGAGACTCTAATAACGTTGGCCAAGCGGCATAATATTCCTCACCAACTGGAGATTATGAGTGGCTCGACCGGTACCACATCTGACGTCATTACCAGCACAAAAAGCGGCATACCAGGCGGTCTTTTATCGATTCCTCTGCGATATATGCACACGCCAGTTGAGTTGATTGACACTATAGACGTAGAAAGCACGGCAAAGCTTCTTGCTCAATACATCTTGGAGGGGGGAAATCGAAATGACTGCTGAGTTGCGCTTACTTGAAAAATTATGTAACTCGTACGGTATTTCTGGCAACGAATCAAGCATAAAAGATATCATCATCGAAGAAATTAAACCCTTTGCCAGCGAAATAAAAGTGGACAGCTTGGGCAATATCATTGCATTAAAAAAAGGCTCGAGCACATCAGCGAAAAAACTTATGTTGTCTGCGCACATGGATGAAGTTGGCTTTATCGTGACGTATATTACTGACGACGGCCTATTGAAATTTAGTCCAGTTGGCGGCATCGACGCGAACGTTATTTGCGGAAAAAATGTTGTTGTTGGTAGGCAAAGAGTTGCGGGAGTAATTGGCGTTAAACCTGTGCACTTGTTAAAGCCAGATGAGCGTCAACAAAGCATTTCTTTCGAGGAATTATACGTTGACATCGGTGCAACAAGTAAAGAAGACGCTTTGCAACATGTCTCTCTTGGAGACTGCATATATTTTCCGGCAAATTTTAAACTTGAGCACAATATGATAAAATCGAAAGCCATCGACGATCGCGTGGGTTGTTTTGTGTTAATCAACTTGATAAAACAAAATTGGCCCTTCGATGTGTATTTTACTTTCGTAGTACAAGAGGAAATCGGTCTGCGCGGCGCAAAAGTTGCCGCATTTAACCTTGACCCTGATGTGGCTATTGTCGTCGAGGCAACCACTGCCGCAGATATAAAAGGGACGTCACCAGAAAAACAAGTCTGTCACGTTGGAGACGGCGCAGTTATTGCATTCATGGACAAAAGTACCATATATGACAAAGAGCTTTACTCAACAGCTTTAGCCCTTGCGGCGGAAAGAAACATAAAAATTCAGGTTAAATCACTTATCGCCGGAGGAAACGATGCCGGTGCAATTCATTCCTCTCGTGGGGGCGTTAAAACTCTTGCAGTTTCGCTGCCATGCAGGTATCTTCATACGGCCTGCGGTATGATTTGTGTCGATGATATCTGGGAGACGCAAAACTTAGTAAGAAATTTGGCTGAAAAGGTTTGCTCAAATTAAACTTAGGGGTGCCCTATTCGTGGACTCTTTCATCGTTTTAAGTCCCTCACGCAACCTTGGACGCCATCAAAGCCGCCGCGAGGCCAAAGAAAATAAATATTTATTTTCTTTGTGCGCAAACACTCAACAAGGTTGAGTGTTTGCGTGGCCGAAGGGCCCCTTTGGGGCCTTCGGCGCCTCGCGGCGCGCGCCTTGGTTTTAGATGAAGGCACCCCTATAAAATTTAAGGAGAAATATTATATAGATGTTTAATATTAGTGAAAAAGTTAAGGATTTATCCGAAAAAGCTTTAGCTCTATGCAAAAGTGAGTTTGAAAAAATTGATAATATAACTGAATTTAATCAGCAAAAGGTACTGAAAGCATTCATCGATAATGGTGTGAGTGAGCGACATTTTGTTGGCTCCACAGGTTACGGCTACGGCGATGCTGGTAGAGACACTTTAGACAGAGTTTTCGCTCAAATTTTCGGCGCCGATGATGCTCTTATTCGTCACAATTTTGTTTGCGGCACGCATGCATTGACGGTCGCGCTTTTTGGTGTATTACGTCCCGGAGATACCATGTTAAGCGTAACCGGGGCTCCATACGACACTTTACTCGGAGTTATCGGAGGTAAGAAAAAAAGTTCTGGCTCTTTGACTGAGTTTGGTATAAATTACAAAGAGACTCCTCTAAACTCTGAAGGTCTACTTGATTTTGATGCTATCGAAAAAAATATTACGCCAGATACTAAAATGGTCTATATGCAACGCTCCCGCGGATACACTTTGCGCCCATCTCTATTTGTACGTGACATAAAAAAAGTCGCGCAAATTGCCAAGAAAAACGCACCGAACTGTATTGTAATGCTGGATAATTGTTATGGCGAGTTTGTCGGCTATGAGGAGCCTCTACAAAATGGCGTTGACCTAATGGCTGGTTCTCTAATAAAAAATCCCGGTGGCGGCATTGCTCCTACCGGAGGATACATCGCAGGTAAAAAAGAGCTAGTTGACATGTGCTCATATCGACTTACTACACCTGGTACCGGCCGCGAAGTCGGAGCAACACTTGGCACTAGTCGAGAGCTTTTTATGGGTCTTTTTAATGCGCCACACGTTACCGGCGAAGCCCTTAAAACAGCAATTTTTACTGCAGCTTTATTTGAGCTTCTGGGCTATGACGTATCTCCTCGTTACAACGAGCCTCGCACAGATATCATTCAAACGCTTACTTTAGGGAATCCAGAAGATTTAATCGCGTTTTGTCAGGGGATTCAAAGCGGCGCTCCTGTGGACTCTTTCGTTCGACCTGAGCCATGGGACATGCCTGGCTACGATAATCAAGTTATAATGGCCGCCGGCGCTTTCACGTTAGGCTCCTCTATTGAGCTTTCCGCCGACGCTCCTCTTCGTGACCCCTTTGCCGTATTTATGCAAGGCGGGCTTAATTTTCACAGCGCTAAAATCGGAGTTATGTTAGCCGCAGACAAAGTTATTAATAAAAAATAGAACTCCGCTAAAACCACAAGCCGGCCGCGAGGCCCCCCGCACTCAATTTTGAGTGCGGGGATGTAAGGAGTCATCTTTGATGACTCCTTATGCGCCATAAAAAAGTTTTTTTATGGCGCGGCCTCGCGGCCGGCTTGTGGTTTGATGGGAGTTTCGGAAAAGCTTTTTATTTTTGGGAGGCGACGGCTTGAATTTTGATGACACTTATTTTATGCAAGAGGCATTAAAGCTTGCAGAAATGTCGGCTATTGAAGGCGAAGTTCCGGTAGGTGCAGTTATAACGAAGAACAACCAAATAATTGCGACTGGTCGAAATCGCCGTGAAAAAGGCAAAAATGCACTATACCATGCGGAAATAGAAGCAATTAATAACGCCTGCCGAGTACTTGGTGGCTGGCGTCTGTGGGAGTGTGATTTATTTGTCACGTTGGAACCATGTCCCATGTGCACCGGTGCTATCATTAACGCTCGAATAAAACGTATAGTTTTTGGAGCAACGGACTTAAAGGCTGGCTCATGCGGCTCGGTTATTAATTTACTTAATGAGCCCTACAACCATAAACCTAAACTTATTTCTGGCATTCTGGCAGAGGACTGCTCACAAATTTTGAGTGACTTTTTCAAGCGTTTACGCACCAAGTGAGCTCATTAAACTTAATGTTATAATCCTGCAAAATATCCTGAAAGTTTTCCACTCCAACGCTGTTCTCATAGAAATAAAGCAGCATATTTTTAGCCTGTTCAAAAGATAAGTTCTCACAGAAACATTTTACAGATTTTTGAGTGTGATTTTGTGTATGTACCAGCTGCACCAATATACCGTTATCTTTCTTACATACCGAGTATACTATTTGATGCTCAACTTGAATATTTCCAATTTTAGAATAATTTTTAATATATTTACATAAATGTTCAGTCTCCATAGTTTTTCTCCTTATATTAAACAGAAAAATTTTCTATTTAATATTATAATCATACAACGTGCCGATGATTGTCGAAGTAATTTTGAGTTTCCAAATTTTTGATTGACAAAATTTTCTAAATATGTTACAATAATCAACATATTTACACCTAGATTATCAATAAACTCATGGAAATTTATGTTTTGTTGCGAACACCCTTTCATAGTTTATTTTTCATTTTATGAACATCATACTTTGCAATCCAAAATTTGTCAGCTAACATTTGGTGTAATTTTTACTTATTTTTAGGTGGCCATATTGGGCCTTTATTTTTTGCTTTTATGAGTGGAAATTTTTTTACCTATTTTTATTCAAATATGGATAGCATTTTTCGGTGGTGAAAATATGTACGAAGGCGAGTCCCGGATGGATCGCGTAAAAAGATTCTCTAAAATTTGGTGGAAATCTAGAGCAGATGCAGGAAAATCACAAGAATTCATGGCACTAAATTTAGGTGTCTCTAAAAAAACAATACAAAATTGGGAACGAGGCCTTAGCGCACCGAATCTATTTCAATGTTCAGAATGGTTTCGCGTACTTGGATTAAATCCCACCAGCTATCATCTAGAATTTTTATACCCAACAACATTTAATAACGCATCTACAATAAATGATGAGCAAAATATCGAGCAAACATTAATTTCTATGATAAAAAATGCCAGCACTTTAGAAAAACAGCAATTGCTATATTTAATGTCCGGAAACCATGGTAGTTCTTGGTATGCTTTGCTACAACTTTTTACAGCACATTGTCATACTTCGTTGCAGTCACGAATTGTCGTAGCTAGAACCGTCTGTGATAACTATGAAATTGAGGAAACAACTCAACAAATAGTTTGTCCGAACGACATCAAGCCAGACTTAACATTTTTAAAAGTAGCAATAGAGCAGTGTAAAAAAGCTGCGCAAAATAAACAAGCTGGCTATACCACATTTTTATGTGACAATGATAGCCAACCTGATTAACTTTACAATAATAATTTTTGAGCTAAACCGGGAGTGCCCACAGCTAATACCGCAGCGCCGCGAGGCGCTGAATGCCTATTATGGCATTCAGCCAATCCAAAGTACAACAAAGTTGGACTTTGGATTACACCGAAAATAAAACTTTATTTTCGGTGGCCTCGCGGCCCGAGCGGTAAACCCTAAAGAAGATTCAAATAGGGCACTCCCTCCAAGCGTTAATACTTAATATACTCCTCCAGGCACATATTAAGTGTACACATTTTTTTAGCATTTTCCACTCCAACAAACCGATATGCGCACGGATTAAAGGGCTTTCCAGTTAAGTCTTTCTTACTTTCTGAATATCTTTGAATAAAACCAAAGTCCGCACAATTATTATTGAGCCACTTGTAGGCATCCGAGTTTTTAAAATCCTCAGAACTTACATTTCGCTCCTTTATGTCGATTAATAAACCTGTCTCATACTCACACTTACGCGGCGATGATACTAATTTTTCTGCCATATTTTCGGCCCGAACTAAAGAAAAACCATCATCGATTAGCTGCCTACGTTTGTCATTATATCTTTTTTCTACAAAGTCTCGAGGCAAATACCCGCTCACCACTTCGAAGTCATAACCAACAGTTTTAGCGGCCTTGAGTAGCGCGTCTAGACTTTCGATCAGTGCCTCGTCGCACTCAATTTGCATATACCTAGTTAAATTGGGTGTATAATCATTTGGCAACGGCATCTTGGAGTTTACAGTCAACAAGCATCGTTTACTTGAATCCTCATCGTGAAAAAAACTGCTTTTAATTTCGGCAGGCTTTTTGACTAGTGATTCAAACTTCTCCCCGACAGATGCACAAATTCCACCCGTAAAAATAAACATCGCCGCCACAGGTAATGTTGCTAACAACCACTTTATAACCGTTTGTTTACTTGCCTTTCTACAAACAAACTCATTTTTCTCAATAAATTTTGAAAAAACACCATATCTTTTTTTCTTAAAAGCAAATAGTGGTTCTGCCGAAACATCCGAAAAACGCGTAACGGATATTATTGAATGCTTCCCTCGCGTTAATATTTTTTTCATAACATAGCTCCTTAAATACTGTGCATAATTTAAGTTTACAGTCCGCGAAAATTGTTTTCAAGGAGAATTTTTTGTCTGATTTTTGCCGTTTTTCATTGATTATGACAAAATAAAAAGATTCAACCTGTGCATCTTTCAAACAAGTCGAACTTCTAATCTATTTATATCTATTATTTTGGAGTACCCTATTTGATATCTTTTCTTAAGGCTTGCCGCTCGCGCCGCGAGGCCAACGAAAATAAATATTTATTTTCGTTGTAATCCAAAGCCCAACTTCGTTGCGCTTTGGATTAGCCGAATGCCAAGAAAGGCATTCGGCGCCTCGCGGCGCGGCTGCTTGATGTAAGCCACTCAATGTAATTTTTACATACACAAAGTCCCTCTTCAGATGTATCCGAAAAGGGACTCACTAATGCTTTATAATCACATTTTTCACTCTACTGAAATAATTATCTCACTTCAACAATCAACTTAACCGCAGTACGATCTTCGCCGTCTATAACGACATTAACAAAAGCAGGGATACAAATTAGTTCCACACCTGTTGGAGCCAAATATCCTCTAGCGATAGCGATAGCCTTAATCGCCTGGTTAACAGCGCTTGCTCCAACAGCCTGAATTTCGACGCTACCATGCTCACGGATAACACCGGCAATGGCACCTGCGACCGAGTTTGGAGCTGACTTTGATGAAACCTTTAGAATTTCCATATTCAATCCTCCGTTTTTAGTAATATATTACGTCTGCAATTATTATAGTATATGCAAATACGATATTTTGCAATGGCTTTCGCCAGAAAAAATTATATTGTTTCGCATTTTCGTTGTTTTTTAATCAAGAGCAAACTTTTTTTAAAACTTATGACATTCTTTTTATTAAACTAACTCCTTTTTGTTCTTTTTTTTATGCATTTTTCTCCGAGTTTATCCAAAAACTGTCAAGCGTTTAACTTGTCTTGTCTTTTTAGTGTTGTCATCTATGTCAAAAATTATACAATCCATTTTACATTTACCGGTTGCATTCTCAAATCGAACCGGCATTTTTGTTTTTAACTTTTTAACAACGAGTTCAAACTTAACGCCTAAAGCAGAATGCACAACCCCCGTCATACCCACATCCGTAATGTAGCCGGTACCATTCGGAAAAATACACTCATCGGCTGTGGGCACATGAGTGTGCGTACCAAAAAGCGCAGAAACTCTCCCATCTAGGTAATATCCTAAAGTGCGCTTCTCCGAGGTTGCTTCGGCGTGAAAGTCCACAATAATAATCGCGTTTTTATCAACTTTCTCAAGAATTCGATCGATTGTTTTAAATGGACAGTCGATGCTTTCCATAAATATTGTGCCCATCAAATTAATAATAATCACTTTCTTTGTAAGCATATCCACTGTGCAAAAACCTTTGCCTGGTGTGCTTCTGGAGGGAAAATTTGCAGGTCTGATTAAATGTGGTTCACTGTCAAACTTCTGAAAAATTTCTCTCCTCCGAAAAGTATGATTTCCCGTGGTTATCACATCCACACCGCTTTTAAATAGATAATTTGCAGAAAACGGAGTAATTCCATTCCCATCAGCAGAGTTTTCTCCATTCGCAATGACTAAATCTATCTCATGCGCTTTTTTTAAGTTCGGCAAAGTTGCCCGCAAAAATTCGCAACCTATACTTCCTACTACATCGCCGATTGCAAGTATTTTCATTTTATCAACCCTTAAAAATATTTCTCAAAAAATTATATCATATAAACTCAAAAAAAGCGATTTTATTAAGACTTTTAGCTTTAATCATCTAAAAATCGGCTGAATTTGATGACCTAAAAGAGCTGCCTCCATAGCTGGCACAAGTAACTCAAAATGCGCTACCAACGAGTTTGGCTTTTTTATTGGGTCATCTTGCGACATTGGCACAAAGTAAATATGTTTACGATTCAACATTGCCCCCATATTTTTCGCAGAACCAGAGAGGCCGTCATTAGTTGCAAGCGCAATTAGTACTGGTCGTTGTGCCCGCAGATGAGACTTGACAGCCATCGTAACTGCCGTATCTGTTGTGGCGCTAGCTAACTTACTTAAAGTATTTCCGGTACACGGAGCAATAATCATAATATCAGTCATTCTCTTTGGACCAATTGGTTCAGCAGCTTCTATTGTATGAATAATGTCTTTACCACAAATAGTTTCAATTTCAGCCCGAAAGTCCTCCGCTTTGCCGAAACGCGTGTCCGTAGTATATGCTGTCTCCGACATAATAGGCAAAACTTCATAGCCTGTTTGAGCTAAAAGTTTTAGTTGCTCAAATGCTTTCGAGAATGTACAAAATGAGCCGCACATCGCAAAGCCCACCTTTACTCCTTCCATAAATTATCCCTCCTCAATCATGTTGTAAATCGTAGTCTTGATGATTTCTCCTGCTGTTTTTGGCGCGACTTTTCCCGGCAATGCAAGTGCGTGTATTGCCTTAATACCCATTTTTTTCGCTGTGTCAAAGTCCACTCCACCAGGCAGAGAGGCTAAATCAATTATTATAGCTCTAGAGTCTATCTGTCCCAAGACTTTTTCATCGAAAATCAAACTGGGTATTGTATTAAAAATGAGATCAAATTCAATTTTTGTGGCCAACTCACCTGTAGAAATTGCTTCATACCCCATCGCATTTATCCACGCAAAATCTTTTGACTTTCTCGCACTGGCAGTCACTCTAGCCCCTAAACCAAACAAGTCTTTGCATAACGCTTTTCCCACTCGCCCAAACCCTGCAACTAGACACCTTGATCCGTGTATTGTCCCATCATATTCTCGCATCGCAATTTCTATTGCACCTTCCGCCGTTGGTACAGCATTGTTAATAGCAAAATCATCCCGTTTAGAGTAGTCATACAAGTTTACGTCATTCCAAAGGCTACTCGTATCAATTAATTTCTCTGCCATGCAGCAAAAAACCTTTTTATCATGCATTTTTCTTGCAAAATCATCGTTAAGTTGTATTTTTCCCTTTGAGTACGGCGCATTCAAACCGGCATCTTTATCCACCGTTGGTACCGGTAAAACTATATACTCACTTTTCTCAATCGCGTCCTCTAAGTTACACGTTATCAGCCCATTTTTTAACTCGCAATTTTCAAAGCCAACCATGTGCACATCATAGCCATCTAGTAAAATACTTTCCGCCAATGCAAGTTGCCGAGCATCTCCCCCAACAACTGCAAAACTTTTTTTGTTAACCATATCAATTCCTCCATTGCACATACCATACTATGATTGCTGAAAACGCTCGTGACACTCTAAAATCAGTATAGCATAAACTTGTATGGAGTGACCTATATGACAATTAGCTGCATCTAGCCGCGAGGCCAAAGAAAATAATTATTTATTTTCTTTGTGGCTCAGCGCTCAACTTCGTTGAGCGCTGAGCTGGCCGAAGGCCCCGTAAAGGGGCCTTCGGCGCCTCGCGGCGCTGCAGGTAAGCTACCGGTCACTCCAATATAAAGCCTATTTATTTATACCGAGAAAAAGCATATAATAAACTAGTAAAGTTTTAAAAGAGGTGCTTTCTGTGAATAACATTGAAAATATTTTAGATAACGTTAAAAATATACATTTCATCGGAATTGGTGGTTCCGGGATGTGTCCAATGGCTGAGATTTTGCTTAGTAAAGGTTTTAACGTGAGCGGCTCAGATAATTATATTTCCGATACACTCAAAAGAATAATGGACAGCGACATTAAAATTTACTTAGATCACGATGCTAAAAACGTCGAAAATGCAGATTTGGTAGTATACTCGGCTGCCATAAAAGAAGATAACGTCGAACGAGAAACCGCCTTGCAAAGAGGTATTCCTTGCATTGAGCGTTCTGTAATGCTCGGCCTTTTGTGCGCCAGGTATAAAAAACCTATCGCAATCTCCGGCACACATGGAAAAACTACAACTACAGCGATGCTTGCACAAGTTCTAACTATGGCGCAAGAAGACCCAACCGCTATAATTGGAGGTAAATTGCCGTTTTTTAATGGGAACAGCCGTGTTGGCAAATCCGAGACTATTGT
Organism: Acutalibacteraceae bacterium; assembly: GCA_045540315.1. Classification (GTDB taxonomy): domain Bacteria; phylum Bacillota; class Clostridia; order Oscillospirales; family Acutalibacteraceae; genus CAG-557. The sequence continues at coordinate 32,043 of JAZQHA010000121.1, forward strand.
TTGCGAGGCCTGCGAATATGTTGACTCGTTTTTGCAAATTACACCCTCTATTGCCGTCATAACGAATATTGAGGCTGACCACTTAGACTATTTTAAAACCCTTGATAATGTTATCAAGTCATTCAATAAGTTTGCTCAAAAGGCTACAGAGTGCGTTTTCCTCAATGGCGACGACGAAAACTCTCGCCTTGCGACCAAGGACATTTCCGTACCAGTCATTACCTTTGGCTTAAGCGAGAATAACACTTATTACGCAACTAACATCTCCGATGAAAACGTTCCTTTTGCAAGCTTTACCTTAATGAAAAATCAACAGAAAATCGTTGATGTAAAGCTTTCTGTACCCGGTACTTATAACATTTACAATGCCGTAGCGGCAGCAGCAGTGGCACATCATCTGGGTGTTTCTCCCTGCGATATTGCATCTGCACTAAATACATTTACTGGCGTTCATCGCAGATTTGAGGTCCTCGGCAAACCGCAAGAAATAACCATAGCCGATGATTTTGCGCACCACCCCACCGAAATTACTTCGGTGTTAACCGCTGCCTCCAAAATGGGCTTTAAGCGCGTTATTGCTGTTTTTCAACCACACACTTACTCGCGTACAGCCGACTTCCTCGACGAATTTGCCACAGCCTTGTCCATTGCCGACATAACTGTGCTTTCCGAAATTTTAGCCGTTCGCGAGGTTAACACGCGAAACATTCACTCTGAAGACCTTGCCGCTAAAATTGAAAATTGCATCTGCCTTCGCACATTTGAGGAAATTACAGATTGCATTGAAAAAATAGCACAACCTGGCGACTTAGTTTTAACAATGGGTGGCGGTAATGTTTATGTATGTGCGAACATGATATTGGATAAATTAAGTGAAAATTAACACGGGAGTGCCCTCCACGAGCGAAGATTTTACGCCTAAACCTCAGACTTAGCCGCGCCAGCGCCGCGAGGCGCCGGAGGCCCCTTCCGGGGGCCTTCGGCCCGTTCAAAGGTCAACCTTGTTGGGCTTTTGGCCCCAAAGAAAATAAAAACCTATTTTTTTTGGCCTCGCGGGCTGGGGGGGT
>JAZQHA010000122.1:0-1864 GCA_045540315.1 Acutalibacteraceae bacterium
ATTAAAAATCTGAGGCCATTCTGCGACTATCTCGCGGAAAAGTTGTATCTCTGAGGCTCCGCCTCGAAGATACTCACGCTCGGAAAATTGCAAATTTATTTGCATTTTCGCTCGCTTATTCGTATCTTTGCACCGTAATAACAAAAAGAAAGGAAGCGATATGAGTAAAGATGCACTGAACAGCCTGCGCGACTACCTGACAGGTACCCTCTCGCCGAGCAACATGCTCTGGCTTAGCGTTCAGCTGGCCGACTACGCGCGGAAACAAGAGCTGTTGAAGCCCTACACGATGGCTGAAATCAACGACATGATTGACCGGAGCGAACGTGACATCGACGAGGGGCGCGTGTATGACTTCGACGAGGCAATGGACGAGTTGGAAAAGGAATTTGCAGAAGAAGACCGCAAACTTGCAACGGCCGAGGCTATATGAAATCCATCATCACCGACCTGGCGAAAGAACAGATTCGCCAAATAGCCAAATACATCCGCAAGGAGTTCGGCAAGGACAGGCGCGACAAGTTCATGAAGGAAGTGCGCCAGACGCGCCGTCTCATTGAGAGTAGTCCCAACATTGGCCCTGTAGAGCCTCTGTTAGCCGACCGCGCAGTGATGTACAGAAGCTATGTCATGAACCAGCTCGACAAAATCGTCTATCGTATCGACGGCGACATCATCTATATCGTTGCCTTCTGGGACGTAAGACGAGACCCTGGCACTCTTGCCAACGAAGTCAAGTAGCCCACCCACAGAAAAACAGAAACATTTCCGCCGAGACATCCGCAACAGGATGAACTCGGCTTTTGCTTTTCACTCCCCTCCCTACAGGGCGGGGAGCAGAATGCAGGAAGGGCGGAAATAAAATTCTGAGGGGAAACTTGGAGTTCTCGCGGAAAATGTGTATCTCTGAGGCTTTGCCTCGAAGATACTCACACTCGGAAAATTGCAAATTTATTTGCATTTTCGCTCGCTTATTCGTATCTTTGCACCGTAGAACTAATAAATCGTTAGGATTATGGAAACATCGACACAACATTTCACCGCTCAGGACTGGGCCGAACACGCACAGTTCGTGCAGATGTTCCGCGCTGCCAAGCAGCGCAAGCATGAGTGGCAGGCAAAAATGGAAGCGACATTGGCCGAGAAAGCCGAAAAGATTCGCAGACGCCGTGAAGAGATTGACAAACTGTTTGAGAAATAGGTCATGATTCATCTTGACATCGAGCGCATCAACGAATATGCACCTTACAAGGTGGAGGCCGAGGCCGGCCAGTATATCTTCGAGACAGACCATGGCATCCTCTATGGCGTGTCTTTCGATGAAGAGACAATGCCCGGCTTACTGAAAGCCTATTGGTTCAACCTCGCCAACTACAGCCAGAAGGCCTCGCCGCGCGACGTGAAGATTCGTACCACGGTGATACTCATCATCGAGGAGTTCTTCCGGGCCAATCCCGACATCCTGCTCTACATGTGCGATTCGGCCAATAACCAGCAGGCCCAGCGCAGCCGCCTGTTCCTTCACTGGTTCAATGCCTACGGGCAGCAGGCCGAATACTACACCAGTACGGAGATGGTGAAGGACGGTGACGAAGAGAACTACATTGCGCTTATCGTCAAGCGCAGTCACCCGCAGCTGCAGACCGTCATTGACGTGTTTAACAAGCAAATCGCCATGTTCCGCGCCAACAAGCCGCAGTAACAGCACTTCCCGCTTACTCAGAGAAAAATTTCCGCCGAGACATCCGCAAGGATGCCCGGCGGTTTCCGTTTTGTCTCACGTATGTATATATAATATAAGGTAAAGACAATATCAAACAATTTAAAACAACAACGATTATGAGAAAATTAAATCGATTAACAA
>JAZQHA010000123.1:0-9585 GCA_045540315.1 Acutalibacteraceae bacterium
CTATAAGTGATTTAATCGGGATACTGTTCATCATTATATTAAGTGCGTTATTTGGTAGTTTTGCAGTAGTAACACTGTATGAAGTAATAAAAGCTAAAAGAAAAAGAGGAAAGAAGAAATGAAAAAGCCTGAAAAAATGAATGTGTTCGAGGACTTTATTGAAGTAAAGAGAGTCAAGCAATTTGACAATGGAAATGTTATTTGTGATTTAGAGATTAACGGCGTAACCGTCTATGGTTGTCGTGTTGTCGAGGGGAGAGGAGGTGATTTTATCGCCTTTCCACAATACAAAGGAAGTGACAATAAATATTATAGGCACGCTTATTTTAAGTTTTCTGAGGAAGAACAGAAAAAAATTATCAAAACTATTGAGGGTATGCTATAACATATATAGGTCATATTGCGGGTGGGTTAGGTGGGAAAATAAAGGTGGTATGTATGAAGATCGAAGATACTTTTAAATCGGCTTACCTGGACTTCAAAAGAGATTTTGAACCGGAGACAGAACGCGAGAATGACGCTTTCGTCGAGGGGTTTAAAGATGGCGTAAACGCTATTATTTCTTACATCGTAGATAATGCAAGGGGATGAGAGAAATGAACATGGGAAATTCAAGTATCAAATATACTCAATGTCCGAACTGCGGAAAACAGATGGTTAAAGACAATGTTATGGGAAAAACCCTTGTATATGCAGATCGTTTAAGGTGCTTTAAATGCGGCTATTGGGAGACTCGCGCTCTTCTTGATCCTCGGCAAAGAGAGAAGGAAGATTATGGAATTGAACTTGAACTTGAATGATGTGTTTTATGGTTATGAAAGGTGATAAAAATGATTAAGGGAATTGATATTAGTTATCATAATGGAGACGTTGATCTTGCAGCGGCTAAAGCCAGTGGAATCGATTTTGTTATTATCCGTATGGGATACGGTGATAATGTCTTTTCCCAGGATGATAAACAGTTTCTTAATAACGTCCGTAAGGCAAGAGAAGCGGGCTTAAGATGGGGGCTGTACCTCTATAGTTATGCTCGGAACATGGAACAGGTAGAGAGTGAAGTTCAGCATAGCGCACGTTTGGTCAAGTCTGTAGGTAGACCACCTTTAGGTGTATGGTGGGATAGTGAAGACGCAAGCACAAGCGCGTGTAATTTAAAGAACTTCTTCAGTTATTATAAAAACCATGTTGAAACGCTGACCGGTGTGCCGGTAGGTCTTTACAGTTATAAGGCGTTTTTTGAACGCAATTACGCCGGAATTGAAAAGAAAGAGTTTCCTTTTTGGTATGCTCGTTACAATAACTCATTGCCCGCAGACTACTATAAAAACTATTGTGATATTTGGCAGTATTCCAGTGATGAAAGAGTGCGCGGTATTGACGGGAACTGTGATGTTAACAGACTGCATAGAAGAAGCATTACAGCGGTCTTACAGGTGTGGCGCGGGCTGTATGGCTCGGGTGCAACACGTAGGAAATTACTTACGGATGCGGGATACAATTCCATTGAAGTTCAGAAACTTGTTAATGAATACGGGAAAGCCGCAGATGATGTATTGGAAAATAAATATGGTGTTGCTGAGGAACGTATTAAGCGCCTGGAAACAGCGGGATTTAATGCGTATATTGTTCAGCAGATTGTTAATATTAAAGTGTTGGAGAACAAGACATGAAAATATATAATAATTCTGGTTGGCTTGAGTTAAGCGGGTTATATATGAACCCGCTTTATAACTTCTATGTTGTGATCGGTTCAAGACAAGTAGGAAAAACTTACGGAACGTCAAAATTTGTGCTTGACACGCACGATACATTTTTATGGTTACGGCGCACCGAAGATGAGGTAATGATGTTACAGAGCGCACCGGAAAATAATCCTTTTTTCGTGCATGATAATGATGTATTTATTAAACAGCTCCCTAAAACGCATATTTGCGGGGTGTTTCGATCAGATGCAGAAGCACCAAAGTTAATAGGGTATATAGCCGCACTGTCAACTATTAAAAATATGCGCGGTTTCGAAATTAAAAATATTAAATGGTTGGTATATGATGAATTTATCCCCGAAAGACATGTAAGAAAATTTCGTGCCGAGGGTGACGCTTTCTTGAATGCATATACAACAATTTCCGGCAATAGAGAAATAGAGGGGAAAGACCCTTTAAAAGCGATACTATTATCTAACTCTAATGATTTATCACATGATGTATTGTATTCTCTCGGCATTATCAGAGACATAGAAGATATGGAGAGAAAGAAACAAGAAGTGCGTTTACTGGAAAGAAGAGGTATAGCAATTATTTTACCCAGGTCTGAAAAGATCATAGGCGAAAGAAAGAAAAGCGCGCTTGCACGTGTTCTGTCAGATGATAGTGAATTTTGGGGTATGGCATTTGAAAATGAATTTGCGTATAACAGCGATCTGTATATTATGGCTGTTGACCCCGCTGCGCTTATTCCCTATTGCAAAATAGGCAAGTTATATTTCTACCAAAGAAAAGGAACGGATTGTTTTTATTGTTCCATTAAAAGGCGCGGCGTTTTCAACATTGAATTTCCGGACGGGCAAGAGGGTATAAGAGCAAGCATATATTATAGTTATGGTATTACAGACGCTTATAATAATGGAATGTTAGCATTTGAGGAATACACAGCAAAGAAAATTTTTATTGACATGTTTAACATAAAATTGTAAATTATGTAGAGGTTATGGCGGTTAGTGGCATATGATCGGACAGCGTAGGCCGCTGTTATGCCAGAGTTGATCACTCAGAGGCTAACCGCCGTTTGCCGGTGTAGCTCAATAGCAGAGCGGCGGTCTTGTAAACCGTTGATACAAGTGCAATTCTTGTCACTGGCTTTGCGTCTTTAGTTTATATTTCATTTTTTGAAAGGTGGTTTACTATGAAAACAGTTAATTACAATATTTTTTCTGTATGTATTGATTCCGAAACTGCTGAGATTACCAGTGAAACAACAATGAGAGATATTTTAAAAGCATGTTCGGCAGGTATTCCTTGTTTTATTTGCACTAAAAATTCAGAATATGGTGATCTTTCATGGCTCGTTAATGGTGTAGAAGCAACTTCATTACAGTTTGTGGAAGGTTACGGTTTAGTGGAAGGTGTATATTTCTTCTTGACTAATGGCGGTCTACGATATACAGCAACTAACTTAGATGATGTGCCCGTACCGGAGCTTTAAGGGGGGGCTGCGACATGGAAATTAAAGAAATTCTAAAACTAATCGATGCGGGTTATACGAAAAGTGAAATTGAGGCTATGACGGCAGAAGAGCAGCCCGTTGACCCTAAAAAGGAGCAGCCCGTTGACCCGAAAAAGGAGCAGCCCGTTGACCCTAAACAGACTGAAGCACCTGTTGTAGATGATAAAACTGAAAAGCGCTTGGAACAGATCGAAACAATGCTTTCGCTGATTGCTGCTAATGGTATTTCAAACAGTAGAGCGCCGCTACCGGAAGAAAAAAGAAATGTTGTTGCTGAGGTGTTAGAACACTTGTGAAAGGGGTGGCATAAATGGAAATTAGCAATGTTGCGGGGTTTGTTAGCTCGGTTGGTTTTCCAATACTCGCAGCGTGTTGGATGTTCATTCAGTATGACAAGTTGCGCGGAACACTTGAAGATAACATTAAAGTAATTACAGAATTAAAGGGATTGATTGAAAGAATAATTGATAAATTAGACAAGGGGGATGAATAAAAAATGGCTAATAATCTGACTATTGACCAGGCATATGCTTTTATGTCTGATGTATATGAACAGGCTACGGGGAAAGCGCCCCTGGCGGCAGTTGATGCGGGCAGTTTTACTACTGTTGCTACTGCTGTACTTAAAACCGGATATGATAATACAATTAATAGTATCATGCAGGTTGTAGGGCGTACTATTATGGCTACTCGGCCTTATTCCGCTAAATTCAGAAATTTCCTTGTAGATAATCAGCGTTTTGGATATATTACAAGAAAAATCAATTTTGTTGATATTGATCTTGAAGCGGACGAGCGTTACACACTTGCAGATATGCAGTCAGTTGATATGTATAAAGTACGTAAACCGCGTGTACTGGAAACTCATTATTACGGAATGAATACTTACCAGACCCACATCACCATTTTCCGTGACCAGTTGGACAGCGCATTTAGATCAGCTCAGGCTTTTGCTGAGTTTGTAAGCGGTGTAATTCAGAATGTTGCTGATATGCTTGAACAGCTTACGGAGGCTGAATGCCGTACTGCTCTTCTTAACTTCATTGCGGCTAAGGTTCTTGCGCCCGCGCCTACTGTGGGCGGCGCCCAGGCTATTAACGTTTATGCGGAATTTGCCAATGCTATGGGCTTTACTTCTGACGCACAGGTGACATCTGCGCTTCAGAGTGCAGACGGCTACAGGAATTTCGTGCAGTGGTTCTACTCGTTTGTAAATACTCTTACGGATAAGATGACTAACAGAAGTGTTAGATTTCATCGTAACGTGACGGGAAAAGAACTCATGCGGCATACTCCTTATGACCGCATGAAAGCCTATATCACTTCTCAGCTTATGAATGAATTTAACGCGCGGGCAATTTCTAACACTTTCAATGAAGATAAGCTTAAAATGATTGATTTTGAGCCTGTGACCTATTGGCAGAACATTGATAACCCTATTGAAGTACAGACAGGTTATACATACCTGGATGATACAGGCGCTCTTGTATCTGTTGCTGATAGTGCGGTTAGTGACTCTATTAATGTTCTTGCGGTTATTTTTGATGAAGATGCCATGGGCGTAACCATTGCAAACCAGTGGGATGATACGACACCATTTAATAGTGCCGGTGGCTACTGGAATCGGTATTATCATCGAACATACCGTAGTTGGAATGATCTTACCGAAAATGGTGTTGTTCTCTATACCGCAAGTATTGAATAATGCTGCGTGTCTCCTTTCTCGTGGCGCGGTATCCTTTACGGTTGGGATGCCGCGCTTAAATTTAAAAGGGGGTTGTAATGTCTTATACAATTAAATGTGGTAATTTCGCAAAAAGGCAGAACAGTACAAAACAGCCCAATACGACATACTGGGAAGAATTAGAAGTAAATCTAAAGGGTGGTACTTCTATAGAACAGCCTACCTTAACACTGAAGCACAATTTTTTTAATTATAATTATGTTGTGTTTCGTGGTCGCTATTATTTTGTAGATGATATTGTGGCGCTTAGAAATGATCTGTATGAGGTTTCTCTATCGCTTGATATTCTTGCAACATATAAAAGCGAAATACTCGCTACTACACAGTTTGTAAGTTATTCAAGCGTTTCCGGCGGCGCCTGGTTGGCTGACACAAGAATCCCAGTATTAAAAAGTACAGTTGTCGGCAGTGCTTCTACTGCTTTGCCGTTTTTTCTTTCGGGCGGTTGGTATATCCTTTCATGTATTGGTAAAGTCGGGTCGTGTCTTTATGCGTTAAGCCTTGCAAACTTAAAAGCGTTAATTGCTTCTATTGCGGGCGGCACTGATGATTTTGAACAGACTGCAATAAACAGAGTAGATAACTATTTTGGAGGCCAGGCTCCCGCTACAGCCGAAGAAGCATTATACGCTTTTGCCCAGGTGACAACACAAAACGACATTTTAGGAAAGGCATATGGCAATGCTCCCAGTTGTCTTAGGTCGTGTTTGTATGTGCCGTTTGTAGTCAATTCCCAGGGCGGTGAAACGATCTGGTTAGGAAATTATAATACGGGTGTAACAGGTGTAGTAATTTCTGCTGAACCTGTAACGGGTTCTGTAAGTGTTAATATTCCGTGGCATTTTTCTGACTGGCGGCGTGGATACTGTGAACAGGTGTATTTATATCTACCTCTTGTGGGTATGGTTTCGGTTTCCTCCGACAACTTGACACATACAAATACAATTACTGTTAATTATTCTTATACTGTTACAGATGGAACAGTTGCTTATCAGGTTATCGCGGGCGGTGAAATCATTGGCAGTTACGGCGGTAGTTGCGCAATTAATTATCCGCTTGGAGTTAATCAACAGGCGAGCGCGGGACAGGTTACACAATCTATTATGCAAGGTGTAGCGCAAACTGTCAGTGCCGGAATTACTGGGAATGTTGTAGGCGCGGTTGCGGGTATTGCCGCTACTGCCTACAATGCGTTAGATACGGCGCTTACTTCTCATCCGTCTTGTGTTGGTGGTATTGGTGGCGGCGCGGGTTCTGGTCTCAGTCATTCTGTGACCTGTTACACAGTTGCGCATGATACTGTTATTGATCCGTCCGATATGGCTGCTACAATGGGTGTGCCTACTATGAAACCCGTTATTTTGTCTAATTGTTCCGGGTATTGTCAGTGCGCTAATGCACATGTAGAATTGCCCGCGCCATTGCCGGAAATTAATGCTGTTGATGCCTGGTTAAACAGCGGTTTTTATATAGAATAAAGGGGTGATAAATATGTTTGTTCCTTTTGGTTTTGAGAGCATAGCGGCATATGCTACAAGCCGCACACCTACAGGAGAAATACAAGACACATTAACTACAAGGTATTTCAGCCGCGCCCTGTATGAACGGGTTACAAGTTTGTTTAAATGGGATATTCCCGAAACGTGGAGTTTAGCATATTTAAATTATGTGCTCATCACTTGCGGTTATTGCGGAATTGTCGAAACTACAGGAAGAAAAGACAGTTTCAGTGATGAAATAGTATACTATGGGTGGATTCCGCAGTGGGGGACGTTCACAGGTAGAAATATTTTCTATGAGCCAACTAAACTACTTGTTTCATCTTCTCTTATTAAGAAAGAATTTGAAATCGGCGGCGGTACTTGTGAAATTCTAAAAATGACGGATGATTATTTAGGGCTGTGGGATATTATAGACCATTATGCTGATGAATTAGCAAATGTTTGGACTTCACATAAAGTAAACCTTGTAAACAGCCGTCTGGCATATCTTCTTATTGCTCGTAATAAAGCAATGGGAGAAACGTTGAAGGCTATTTTTGAAAAAATACAAGGTGGAGACCCCGCTATAATTACAGATGAAACATTAATCAAATCAATTCCGGCGGCGCCGGGGGGGAAGAATACTGATAACACACCATGGTATTCTTTTACAGCGGATTGTGAAAAAGCTGCGAACGTGGCTACGCAGACACTTGAAATGCTAAAAGAAGTTATTCATCAGTTTGATAATGAAATTGGCATTCCCACAGTAGGAAGCAAAAAAGAACGCATGATTACTGATGAAATCGGAATGCTTACGGCAGACAGTTCAAGTAGGGTTTCACATTGGTATGACAATTTATTTAGATCATGTGATAGAATTAATTCAGCAGCCGGAAAAAAATTAATTAGTGTTTCTATGCGTAACGAATTTGGGGGTAAGAGTGATGCAGATGAAAATAACGCTTCTGGGATGGTATAGTATAGATGAAAATCTTTTTGACGGCTTAATTGTGCCAGATGGGCTTGATAAAGAAACTGTGATTGATTCTATCCTGATGAGATGCGGCGAATTTAACATAATCTATTCGAATTTGGATTTTTTGAAATTTGCTATTAGAAATTGGAGCGAACGCCACAAAACGCAATTCGAAAAAATGATGCGCGCACTCACAGAAGATTATAACCCTGTGCATAACTATGACCGTTATGAAGAATTTTCCGATACTAAAAACGGAAATAGAAAAACTGACGGAAGTTTGACAAGTAAAACTGTTTCAGAGAATACACAGGAAAATACTATTTCTGCGGATAATGTATCAGACTATCAGCCCGATAATAAAACAACAAACGAAACAAAAAATGATACTACAAACGTTGACAGTAACGCCGAAAGCTACACAGATAATATAAAACATAATGCGCATTTATATGGTAATATCGGCGTCACTACTTCTATGGCAATGGTTAAAGAAGAAATTGATTTAAGAAACAGTTTTGGGATTTATGATCTTATAGCCGCAAAATTTGTCGAAGAGTTTTGCATTGTAATTTATTAATATTAAGGGGGTTCAATTATGTTTCCATTTAACAAATATCCATATATGGATTATAACGCTTTCAATCTTGATTATCTGCTGTATAGGATGAAACGGCTTAAAGATGATTTTGACAGTTTCACGATCTCGAACAAGCTGAAATATGCTGACCCTATTAATTGGAGCATTACAAAAAATTATGACCCAAATACAATAGTTGTTACTGATGATGTGGCTTATATCAGTCTCAAGCCGGTTCCGGCGGGCGTTAGCATTAATGACACCGAATATTGGCTTGAAGCTTTTGACGCTTCCGGTTATAATATCCTTCAAGACCAGATTTACTCACTGGGCATCACGATTGGAAACCAGGGCGAAATGATCGACGATCTGGAAGAAGGAACTACATTACCGGACTTTGTGAAGTATGACGCGAAGAAATTTGCAAATTCGTATATCGTCTGTTTCGGTGATTCGAATACTATGCCTAACCCGCCGAGCGGTTACGGAAACTGGTTCGAAACGATCAGTGCCTATCTGGCCCCGAAGGGGCATAAATCCTACGGTGTCAGCGGTGCTACAATTCAGAACAATGTCGGAAACTATCCGGCAGTAAGCAACCAGATCAACGGAGCGAATGACTTTCCAACTGATGAAGTAAGCCTTGTATTTATGATGGCGGGCATCAATGACTTTCATTATGGTACATACGATCAGGGCGCTTTTGGTTCCGCTTGCAAGAGCACCATACAGGCGATACATGCCAAATTTCCGAATGCGCTCATTGTTTCAATGATGGATTGCGGGCATCAGCTCCCGAACGGAAGAATGCTTCTTTATAATGAAGCAATGCAAAGAAATGTTACTATTATTGGTTCGGGCTATCAGTCTATCTTTGTTTCTATGGCTGATATGAGCTTACAAAATAATCTATGGTACAACCAGAATCACTATAGTACTACTGGTTCTTACGCGATCGCCGCGCGTTTGATGAATGCTATTTTCGGTTCTGGTAACGGATATACACCGGCTCCGAGAAGAGCCAGAACTAATTATACCTCAAGTTCGCAAGGGCTTAATGGCGCTTATGATTTCAGTGTGGATAGTGTTACCACCATTGACCCGTTCAATCTGGTAAGACGCGACCACAGCCGAATCTATTTTAAAACCTCCTTTAACAAAGGAAACGCGCCCGCAAGCGGTATTTGCAATATCCCGGGCGTATATGACCCCGCATTCATTGAAACAGGCGCGGCATATGTCCCGGTTATGATGCTAAGAAACGGCGCCCAAAGTCACATCAATGTGGCAGCGCTCACTAATGTAACCCCTAACCAGGCGGGAGACGGCGGTAACGATGAACCTTATATTATTGTCAAACTGCCGTATGCTAATGATGGTGATGAGGTGTGGACCGGCGAGCGGGGCTATCTTGAAATAGATTCCGTAATCACGATCAGTGACACACAGGGCGGCAATTAATATATTCAAGTATATCTGAGTACCAAAAGAAGCGTGCTATACGTGCGCTTCTTTTTGAGTGCCAAAAATTCGTGAATTTCTGAGTTCCAATAAATGACTTATTGAGTTCCAATAAATG
>JAZQHA010000124.1:0-1857 GCA_045540315.1 Acutalibacteraceae bacterium
ATGGAAGAAAAGAAATGGAAAACTATTTTGGCTGTATATGGAAAAGATATCAATAAGAATCCTTATCCCATAAATAGCGCATATGGAGTCACTTTCCCCATGTGCATTTGAAGTTCCATTTTGGAATATCAAGTGCACTCAGGGTTGGTATTACGTTAGCACACGCGCACCAGCGAGTAGTATCTCGAATTAAAAAACCACACGCCCCGGAAAAGAGCAAAGAAATTGGGGTTGTCTTGCCCTGAAAAACGTTGAATAAAAAACAACGTTTAAAATGGAGAAAACAGAAGATTTTAATGTATCAGAGTTACAAGAACTTGTGATTAAACACAATTGCGGTAAGAAACACACTTCATTGACTCAAAAGAGCATGATTGTTAAGTCTTATTTGTTAAATCATGTTCCATTAGAGCAATTAAGTAAAGATTTTGGTGTAAGTGTTAGGTCTATTCGAAGATGGATTAGTACCTTTGCAGAGGGAAAGGTTCCGCAGAGGAATTCTCCGGACACTTCCTATGTCAAACCAAATCCGTCGATTATGCCTAAGAAGATTCAGAAACCATTGGAGACAGAGGCCGAGGAACTGGCCCGTCTCAGAGAAGAGAACAAGCGCCTGGCGGAAGCGTTGAAGATGGCCGAGTGGATGAATCACGCCAAGGACGTGATGATAGACGAAGCCGAGAAGATGTTCAACATTCCAATCAGAAAAAAAGCTGGCGCCAAACAGTAACAAAGCTTGCCGCAGAGAAGGTCAAAGGCCAGACCATGGGCCTTCTCTGCCGGCTGTTTGGCAAGAGCTGGCAGGCATATTATCAGTACAGGGATACTCTGAGCAAGCAGAGACTCAAGGAGGAGATGGTGATACAATTTGTAAAGGATATCCGTCAGATAGATCCAGGCCTGGGTGGTGACAAACTGCATTATATGTATCGTGACCGCTTTGGAGCCGACTATGAATATATGGTGGGGCGTGACAAAATGGAGGCAATAATAGCCCGCAACGGCTTGAACGTGAGGATTCCCAGGCGTCGTCCCCGCACGACGGACTCCACGCACGGACTTCCTACGTATCCGAATCTGGTAAAGGATATCATACCGATACGCAAGAATCAAATCTGGGTGACAGACATCACGTATATCCCCATCTGGAATTCTGATGGCAGCTACGACTTCTGCTACCTCTCGATGATAACGGACTGCTATACCAAAGAAATCATCAGCTGGTATGTGGGCGAGACGATGGAAGCCTGGTGCAGTGTGGAGTGCCTCATGAAGGCCCTTGAGACGCTGCCTGTAGACGAGGTGGTCAACCTCATCCACCACTCGGACCGTGGTGTACAGTATGTCAGCGCTGCATACACCTCGCTGCTCATAGAAGCAGGCATCAGAATCAGTATGACTGAGAGCGGCGATCCTAAGGATAATGCCGTAGCTGAGCGTCAGAACAACACCGTCAAGAACGAACTGCTCAAGGACATCAAATTCCACTCTATGGGCGAAGTGAGGAGGGCTATGGAAAAGGCTGTGGCCTTCTACAACAACGAACGTCCGCACATGTCGCTGAACAACATGACGCCTCGTCAGGCAGCCTCATGTACAGGTAAAATACAGAAAAAATGGACCAGCTACAGAGAAAAGTACCTCGAAAATTTGGAAATTCAAGAAGGAGCATGTACCTTTGCACCGCAAACCCTGAAAACGATTGAACGGCTTTCCGCGGAGTCTGTTCAACAAAAACAAGGGTTTAGAGAGAATGATTCAACTTTTGCCAGGGTTAAGGATTAAGGTATCAAACAAGCATTCAACCTATGGCAGGGTTAAGGTAAAATCCATTCAACTTTTTCTAGGGTAGTACAC
>JAZQHA010000125.1:0-5691 GCA_045540315.1 Acutalibacteraceae bacterium
GTGAGCACACCACCCTTGGGGTCAACGCAGACATAGGAAGAATGAGCCTGTAAGAGCTGCGGTGTCAGCCAGAAACGGGTTTTACCGGAGCCGGATGAACCTATAACGCAGCAGTTAAGATTACGGGCATTTGCCGGTATCTTGGGCCGGGTGTTCATGGTGAGAAGCTCCGTCCCGGTGAGGATAACATTGTTTTCAAACTTGGGGTCAACAAAGGGCTGGATATCCTTTTCATCACCCCATGAAGCGTTTTGTCAAGTGCTTTTCGCAATTTATTGACGCAAAACAGGATTTTTTCAAGAGAAAAGCCCCATGCGGTCAACATGGGGCGAGTTGATAAAGTGAAAGTGCGAAAGTGCAAGGTGCAAAGGCTCTGCGTTTTGCACTTTCATTTTGCAGTTTCGGGCGGCTGCTTCTTCTTGATGAAGTTGTACCATTGACTTCCAACGCGCCTTGCGCCCAATATGCCGCCCATGCTGCGCTTGGCATTTTGTACCGTTCTTTCGGATATTCCGGCTTCGGCTGCCGCCTTGACAATATCCTCGCTTGCCATTTCCTTACCGTCTGCAAGTAAATCGAGTATCAACCTTTCCGCTTGCTCGGTCTTGGTTTCGGTGTTGCCGCCTGTGCCGGACAGCAGTTCATCAGCGGTAATGTCATATTCGCCTATCCATGAAAAGCCGCTTTCCGCGCCCAACGAAAACGCCATAGGCTTACCCTCCGGTGCAAGGGAAGATTTGTCGTGAATGATAACGCGCACATTCGGCTCTCGTTTCACGCGCCCTATGAGCAGCACACTACGAGCGGCGGCTCGGAAGTCGATAGAGCCTAATCCCCGGTATGCGCTCTGACCTCCGGCAGCTTTGTTCAAGTGCCCGATAAGCACAACGGCACACCCGGTACGCTCTGCAACTTCGGCAAGGCGGCGAAAGATAGGGCGTATTTCGTTTGCCTTGTTCATATCCGTTTTTTCGCCTACATACGCCTGTATGGGGTCAAGGATTATAAGACGCGCCCCGGTCTGCCGGATTGCCCTTTCTATGCGTTCATCGGATAAGGACAATTCCTGTTTGCCCTCGTCAATGACAAGTACCCGGTCAAGGTCTGCGTCCGCTTCCATAAGGCGCGGCTTGACGGTATCGCCCAAACCGTCCTCTGCGGTCTGATAGATAACATTAAAAGGCTCATGCCCTGCCATAGCCGGAAAGGGCTTGCGGTTGGTACAGGCGGCGCAAAGGCGCAGGGCAAGGGTGGTTTTTCCCTCGCCGGGGTTGCCCTGTACGATTGTTACCTTTCCAAAAGGGATATACGGCTCCCATAGCCATTCAACGGTCTGTGTGTCAACCTCGCTCATGCGGATAATTTCAACGGTTTCTTCCTGTTGCGGCTCACGCAAGCCATAGACAGCTTCGCGCAGATATTTTCCGTCTGTAATTTCCTCTTTACGCTGTAAAACCTCGTTCCAGTCTTTGAACAACGGTACAAGGCGATTGACGGTGTAGCCTTGGGGGATAATGCTGTTAAGGCGGCTGCAAGCGTCTGTCCCGGCTTTGTCGCTGTCAAGGCAGAGATAGACGGTCTTGATATTCGGACGGTCAGAGAGAAAACGCAGCAGGGCTTTTTCACTCACGCCGCCCAATGACAGATAGCTTTGTTTCTGCCATTCCTTTTTGAACAGGCAGAGGAAAGATAACAGGTCAATGGGGGCTTCAAAGACAAAAAGCCTTTCGCCCTCGCCCCGGTAGCAGAAGTTAAAAGTCTTGTCGCTGCCTTTCACATCAAGCCGGAAGCTGCCCACCGTTCCCCGTTGGTGGGCATATCTCGGTATGCCGCTTTCATCTCTGCCGACAAATACGGCGTTATGGTGGGCGGCTTCCTCGTAGAGATCGCCGCAGGAAAAGAAAAAGCCCGACACATCTTCATCAATGCGCCGGGCGGCTGTAAGGTAGTTCCTCGCTGTTTGGTTGTCGGGGCTTTTGGGTGGTAGTCTGAATTGCAGATAGACGGGTGGGGGTGCTTCGCCCCGTTCGCCTATCAGCATTTCAACGGCTTCAAGAAAACTTTTGCCGTAAAACTCCATGACAAAATCAATCGGACCGCCGCCTTTGCTCTGGCTGTGCCGATACCATCTGTTTTCTCTGACCGTCAAGCTGTCGTGCCGTTTCCAACGGTACTCCTGTCCGGCGCGTTCAAGCTGTTCGCCCTGGGCTTGCAGGAATGATACAAGGTCGGTCTGATTTGCCCGGTCAATCTGTTCTTTGGTGTAGGTCATAGGGAAATATCCTCCTTTTTGCGTCTTGGTGTTTGGTGTGTCTGTTCCTGTGTGCGCTGCTCGGCTTGCTCTACAATATCAATGCACTTTCGGATTTGCTGTAACTCCTTAACCTCGCTGCGCTTTGTTTTCAGTTCTTCATATTCGCCTGTGGATTGGGCTTTCAGTTCGTCAAATTCTTTCTGCCACTCGGACACCTTGAAAGACTTTGTACCCTCCGGCAGATTTGCGTGCAGGAAACGGTTGGCGGCGTTCCAGATAATGAGGTCGCTTTCGTGGGCTTGCTCAAATTTTTCTCTCTTTTTGCCCCATCCGTTTTTCAGCGTTTTCAGTTCATCGTGAATGGGCTTCAAGCGGTTGTAGTTGCTGCCATGCTCGATAAACTTTTCCAATGTCCTCATGCGCTTCTGCTTGGCAACAACGCTTGTATTCAGCCGCTTTGCTTCTTCATCAACAGAGGAAAGGGCAGCGTCCAAATCTTCAAGGGTAGCAATGCCCTTGCTTTGCAGATAGACAATCGCCTTGCTGATTTTTTGCAATTCCCCGGCAGTATGCTGTTGCTGCCAGCCCTGTGAATACTTCCGGCTTTTCTCTCGTTCAATGCTCAAATACCTTGTAAGCAGCGTGGCAATATCGGGAGAGTGCGGGGCAGCTTGCAGTTGCTTCTTAGCGGCGAAAACCTCCGCAAGCCATTCTTTCAAGCTGTCGATATAGCCCCGGATTTCCCGCATAAGTCGGTTGGTCTTTTGTATCATGCGGTTGATTTCTCCCTTGTCGGTGGCTATGCCTTTCTTCTCCATTTGGGAAGCTGCAACACCCATGTGGACGGTGGGGAGTTCCTCAATACCACGCTCTGCATGGCTGCGGTGGTCGATACGCTCCGCGCTGCCGCTTCGCTCTAAATAGTCGTTGGCAAGGTCAGCCCACGCCTTGCGCCATAGGTCGGCGTTCTCCTGCCTGTTCCAGTCCATAAGGTCAACCTTGCGCGTCTTGTATCTGCCGCTTGGCAGCTTTACGCGCTCCCCATTTTCGTCAAGGACATATTCCTTTTTTGACTTCGCCGCCCATGTGCCTTTTTCATCAAGGGGGCGCATAGTCAAAAGGATATGAGCGTGTGGGTTGCCGTTGCCTGTGTCGTGGATATTGAAGTCGGCGCACATTCCTTTGGAAACAAATTGAGAGGAACAGTATTCCCGGACAAGGCGGGTCTGTTCCTCTCTTGAAAGTTCAACAGGTAGGGCGATTTCGATTTCCCTCGCAAGCTGTGAGTTATTCGATTTTTCGATTTGCTCCACGCTGTTCCATAGAATAGAACGGTCAGAGAAAGAGGGTGGGGCATGGGGCGGCAGCATGATTTCAGAATGAACAACGCCGCCTTTTCTTGTATAGTCGTGGGTCAGTCCGTCCCACTCGTTTGTCAGCTTCTCTCCGGCGCGGTAGGCTGCTGCGGCTACGGCAGATTTGCCCTTTCCCCGGCTGACAATCTTAATGCTGCAATGGTAGATTGCGATAGTATCACCTCCCGATACGGTCAACAAAACCCCATGAAAGTGAATAGCTTGCAAAGCAAGGTGTTCGCTTTCGTGGGGTACACAAAAGGGTAGACAGCGCAAGCTGTCGCAGGGAAAGTGTAGGTTTCCCTGTCGCGGCGCAAGCCGCCAATCTCTGCACAAGGCAATAATGCCCGGTGCGGAGATAAAGCCCTCGGCAGAGCGCACACGCCCGTTAGGGTGTATAAGTGCGCCCTTGTGTGCAAGGGTAATTCTTCGGTGTCGCTTCTCCGGCTCGTTTTCTCAAAAACTCCTGCGCTTTGTCGCTGAAAACCGCGGTGTAGAGGAAGTCGCGGGCTTCCTGTTCTGACATATCAATGAGTGCCGGGACAAGGCTTTCAAGGTAGCCGCCCCGCGAACAAAGACGGTGGTTGCGCTCCTTGCGCTTCTCAATGGCAAGTTTGCGGTCAAGCATTTTGTTCCTGTTCTCATACTGCCGGATTTTCTTCTGTGTCAGTTCCATTTCGGCGTTACATTCCTCGATGGTGGTCGGTGGTTTTTTCTTCGACATGGTAGCCCTCCTTTTTGATTTTTAGTAAAAGAAAAGGGCGGCTACTTCGGTTTGGAAATAGTCGCCCTGTTGGGGAATTATGTTATTGTTATTTGAATAATATTATTCTGCCGCGTCTGTGTTACTTTTATCTGCTTTCTTCATTTTCAAGGAGCCCAAAATAAAGACAGCTCCGAAAATGAAACAAAGGACAGACCAGATAGCAAGGTCAGAGAAGCTACCGTAATTTACAATTCCCAGCAGTCCGCCCAACAGATAGAATACTCCGGCAACAATTCCGCCGCCTTTGCTCTTTCGGGTTGCTACTCCAACGATGCCTGCAATCAGCATACAGAAAGCAAGCAACATTCCTGATGTTCCGCTTACTTCGCCGTTATCTGCTAAAGCATTTCCTAATCCGGCAGCGCAAGATTGAAAAGCTACTAAAACAAATAAAACCATGCTGATAATTCCGATTACTAATTTTGCCGTTTTCATGTTGCACACCTCATCTCGTTACGGATTTAATGTAATTACCTCATTTGCAAAATCTTCGCCCATAAAATCATCAGCATCGTATGCTCTAAACAGGACTTCGATTTCTTCCACTTCGGTAATTCCGTTTTCCTCTAAAGTTGTATCAGACCATGCCATAGAACTAAATGCACATTTTCCGGCAGAAACAGAAGTTGCATAGAATGGGTCTGCCATAAAGCCGTTTACAGATGCGTCATCAACGCTGAACATTACCGTTTTGTCTGTCTTGTTCAGCAAGAACAGATTGGCAGTATAGCCCCATATCTCATCATCTTCATAGCCTGTTACGATAACAGTAACATAATCATTATCGATAATCACATTATCAGTAGCCTGTGCTTCTCTCACAAATGCAACAGCGTTTTCTTCTCCGTATGGATAGACATGGATTGTTTCCTTTCCAACAGGGTCAGCAGACCAATCATTGCTATCATACACCTTGAAAGTCAATTCAATATCTGTGTATTCAACAATACCATTTTCCTCAAGAGTATCGGTGCTAAAGTTGATTTCTTCGTTAGCCTTTTTGCCAGCAGCTACCTCGCTTGCAAACATTGGATCGCACTGAACACCATTGATGGAAGCACTCTCGACAGAGAACATATAGGTTTTCTCTGTGGACTTGTTTTCAAGCTGTGCTTTCAGAGTGTAGCCCCACATATTATCGGGGTCGATTTCGGTAATTTTTACCGCACACTCTGCGTTGTCAATGGCAACAACTTCCTCAAATACGATTTGATTTTCGGTGTTGTCGTTTTCGGTGCTTTCTTCATTTTGAGAAGAAGCGGGGGCATCGTCAGATGCGTCAGGTGTCGCTTCTCCGCCACAAGCTGCAAGAGATA
>JAZQHA010000126.1:0-2374 GCA_045540315.1 Acutalibacteraceae bacterium
ACCGCTTGGCCTCCGACTTTGGAGAACTCTACTTTTGTGATTACAAGCAAGACCCAGATTTCACATTTATGCGTGAATGTTCACACTACTTTGCTTATACTGAAGTACTTGATGCCCTCAATATTGTATACGACATTATGCACCAACGCATGTTAGAACCCCCCCCTGACTTTCATCCGGTGAACCTTGTTTTCGATGAGTATGTAGCTTATGTATTAACTCTCCAAAACGACAATAAAACACTCGCAAAGGAAGTCATGAATAAAGTATCCGAAATACTCATGTTAGGGCGTTCCCTGTCCGTCCGTATCTGGGTTGTCTGTCAAAGACCCGATAGTCTGGTTTTTCCTCTAGGAAGTCGTCTCAATTTCGGTTTCATAATTATTCTCGGAGCACCGAGCAACTCCATATATGAGATGCTCATTCCCGACCACATCGACCAAATCCAAGGAATGAGTTTTCAGACCGGAGAAGGAATCCTTTTGAACCAAGCAAAAGGTTCTACCCTCGACTTCATTAAAATACCAATGGTACGAGACAAGAGTAAATTGCAGGAATTATGTATAAAAGCATTGTCATAGTTTGTCATACCAGAACTGCGGTGGCGTGGCGAAGCCATAAGCCACCGCAGGCACAAAGTGGTTGGCTAGTCTTACCCAACCACTTTTGAAACTGTAACTAATCCAGCAAACCACTCATTTTTCAGTAACTTCTCTGTTACAGCTAAGCTGTAACAACTCCACAAAATCTGTAACGAAACGAGGTGATACCCTTAGCATATTTTTCTTTAAAGACAAAAGCACGTGCATGGATGGTAACTTCACAAATAGCAAATATGGAGAAAGCTGGATTATCCGAATCAGAGTATAAAAACTCCGAAACATTAGCCAATTTTCTAACTACGGCATGGAACACAAGCGGAAAAGACCGAACATCCGCTATCGCAATATGTGTTAGCAAAGATGGTTTGTATCACGCCCACCTTGCGTTATATGGTAATCTTACTACTCTCAATAATGTGCGTAAAATCATGTTTGAAAGCCATGTTGAACCACAGCTAGGAGGCAAGAAAGATTTATATGCCTATCTAGCTAAAGAACCGCCTTATGATGAAAAAGGCGAGGAAGTCTTATTTGTAAAAGGATTAGAAAATATCCAAGACGGACAAGGACGACGTTCCGATTTGCATGATATAGAAGAATTATTAAATCAAGGTCTTTCTCCTACTGAAATTATGGATAACAATTTTGCCTACCGAAGGTTTGAGAAAATGATTAAATCCGCATATATTAGCAAACGCATCAAAGAAACCCCATTGATTAAGCAGACACACAATGAATGGCATGTCGGGGATTCTGGGACAGGCAAGACCTACTCCTACTATCAGCTCTGTGAATTACATTCACCGGAGCAAATATACATAGCTTCTGATTTTGAAAACGGTGGCTTTGACTTCTACATTGAACAAGGCGCTCCCCCAATCCTCTTCCTCGATGAATTTAAGGGCAATATGAAGTTCAGCCAACTTCTCATGATATTAGACAAATACAGTCGAACACAGACGCATTGCCGATATAGCAATACCTATAATCTTTGAACAACTTGTATTATCACCTCCATTTTTCCACCTGATGAAGTTTATTCTTTCATGGTAGAAGATTCAAAAAGAAATCGAGATAAAATAGACCAATTATTACGACGCTTGGATTTGATAGTATATCACTACAAAGATAATGATGAATACAAAACGTTTTCCATCCCTGCAAGTGAATATACAAATTATGAAAACCTAAAACAACGAGCTCTCTCAGATGGCAATGGCTTCATGCAGATACATGACAATGCAGCCATTCCATTTGAGCAATAGAAAAGAGGTGATGAAGTAACGAGTACCAATGATATGCCTGTTAGTGATTCTCTCTTGAAATCTGTTCTGGAACAATATTATAATGTCCGCATAGATGATGTGTTGGCACAGGTAACGGATATGAATAAAAAAACTATCTTAGCACAACACAAATATGCAATTAAATACAATGAAGGAGATAATCGCTATCACACCTACGTTCCGGACGAAACAAAAGCCAAGCACAGAAAACCTATTGCGAAGCGCAACTTAGAAGACTTAGAAAATTATCTGGTGGACTTCTATTCGTCGAAACAAAGGAAAACTTTTAAGGCTGTCTTTGAACTCGTCCAAGAAAAGAAACTCAAGTACATCAAATCAGAGGAAAAGAGACTAAGTGCAGAGAATACGAAAATAAAAGCTTATTCCGACTTCAAACGCTACTTTTCCAATACTGATTTTGAAAACAAATATGTTGATACCATCACAAAAAAGGATATTGAGGATATTTGTTTTTTGAACTTAGAG
>JAZQHA010000127.1:0-1757 GCA_045540315.1 Acutalibacteraceae bacterium
GTCGGGCTCATAACCCGAAGGTCGTAGGTTCAAATCCTGCCCCCGCAATTTCTTTTTGCCCAGATAGCTCAGTTGGTAGAGCAAAGGACTGAAAATCCTTGTGTCGCTGGTTCGATTCCGGCTCTGGGCATTTGTTCTGCATTTTGGGACAAGCAATCAAATAGATATGGAGCATTAGCTCAGTCGGTAGAGCACTTGACTTTTAATCAAGTTGTCCGGGGTTCGAATCCCCGATGCTTCATTTTAGAGAACATCATACAATAGTATGGTGTTTTTGTTTGCAATAAAAATCCCGCCGTTAATCAAACAGCGGGGTTGAAAAATATCGTTCTGCAGTATCCGGTAAAATCGTTACAACGCGTTTTCCTTTTCCTAGTTTTTTTGCTAATTTTATTGCGGCTGCAACATTTGTTCCACTGCTGATTCCGCACATAATCCCTTCTTTTGTAGCCAAATCCTTTGACACTTGAAGAGCTTCCTCGTCTTTTATAATACACACATTATCGTAAATGTTTTGGTTAAGTATTGGAGGAATAATTCCGTCTCCAATTCCCATTTGTACGTGAGTCCCAATAGAACCGCCGGAAAGAATAGCAGCATTCTCAGGTTCCACAGCCCAGATTGTCATGTCCGGATTATGTTCTTTCAGAACTTCTCCGATTCCGGTGATAGTTCCGCCGGTGCCGATTCCTGAGCAAAAACCATGTATCGGTCCATTGACTTGTTTTAAAATCTCTGTGGCTGTACTGCTTCTTTGAATCGCTGGATTAGCTGGATTCTCAAACTGTTGAGGGACAAAGACGTTTGGGTTTTCTTTTTGCATTTGAAGTGCCATGTTTAAACAGTTTTCAATGCAAAGTCCAATATTGCCGTCATCGTGTACCAATATAACTTCCGCGCCATAATGCTCGACTAGTTTTCTTCTTTCCTCGCTAACAGAGTCAGGCATAATAATTTTCACTTTATATCCGCGAACAGCTCCTACAAGTGCGAGTCCGATTCCCTGATTTCCGCTGGTTGGCTCTACGATAATTGTGTCGGGAGTTATAAGTCCTTTTTTCTCTGCATCTAAGATCATATTAAACGCAGTACGTGTTTTTATAGAACCACCAACATTCAATCCTTCAAATTTCACTAAGATTTCTGCATCATTTGGGTTGCCCATATGTTGGAGCTTGATAATTGGTGTATTTCCTAATGCATCTAATATAGTTTCGCAAATCATTTCAAGTTACCTTCCTTACAAGTCTTACCATCTTATATTATAATATGAAGAAGATAAAAACAAGTACAAATGTTTTATAAATCTACACCTAAAAAGCGTTTTGCCAAGATACCTACTACAAATGACACAACTGCCACGCCTACGCTAATTAGTGCCATTTCCCAGAATCTAGATTTAAATGGCTGGTCCTGTGCAACGGACGTATAATATGTAAACCCTGCAATAATTAGAATTACAATCAGTAGCATACAGATTAAGGCTGGAATATAACCGCCGGCACCGAATAACAGGTATGGTGCAATCAGTAGAATTACGGTTATCAAGTATGCGGTTCCAGTATAACTACAGGATTTCAACGCGTCGTCTCGACCTTCGCTTCGTGCAGCCAAGAATTCGCTGGATGCCATCGAAAATGTAGCAGAGATACCGATAATTAAACCAGACAGTGCGATAAGTTTTGTGTTCTGCAGGGCAAATGTAAATCCTGCAAGGGAACCAGTTAACTCTACAAGCGCATCGTTAAGACCAAGCA
>JAZQHA010000128.1:0-11832 GCA_045540315.1 Acutalibacteraceae bacterium
GCAATCCGCGATGGTAGCATCTGTGACAAAAAATCGCACTGGCATACCATGCGCATCCACAGCCAGATGAATTTTCGTGTTAAGCCCCCGCAAGTGACCTCGCACGACTATTCGCGTACATCGCTACTTTTTCGCCAGAATTTTGGTTCTCGCGTTTAATTTCAGTTGCAATTTTTTGTAATAATTGGATGTTTGCCGCCGCCTCACTAGTTCCAGCCGGATGCACTTTAACATGGCTTGCATCAATCATTAGCCACTCAAAGTCAGCATCGTCGATCAACGCAGTCAAAATGTTTTCCCATATGCCTTTCTCTCTCTATCGGCAAAATCTGCGATGAACATTTTTCCAGTGGCCATACTCCGACGGAAGATCTCGCCAAGTGGCTCCGGTACGCAAAATCCAAAACACTCCATTAATAAATTGTCTTGTGTCTTTTGCGTTTCCTCCTCGAGTTCCTTTTTCTCCAATTGTGTGAGGCTTTATTTTTTTCCATGCGTCATTGCTTATGTCGTGTCTTTGTTGCTCTAAACTCATTTTTTCCTTACCTTTGTTTTTTTACTTTTATTATAACATGTTTTTATTGACGACACACTCTAGGTTCATTGTAAAGTCTCCTTAAAGCATCAGTATATCCAATTAAATAAAATTGATGGGTCTGGACCAACATTCTCAAGAAGCGCTGCGTAATTTGTGAAACACATAATGACAAATAACACATATATCGCAAATGCGTATGGAAACTTCATTTCGCTTATACTGATGTGATCTTCTTTAGAAAACAGCTTCTTTACCCACAGAACGACGTTTTTTATGCCATGCCAAAGAGTATCGTCTAACAAGCCCATAGACAAAAACAAACCTTGGAAAGCCATAACATATCGAGGTTCAAAGTGCATTAAACACGTAACCAGGCCAGATGAAATAAATCCAATAATTATTAGAATATCTTTTGCAAAAAAGTCTTTAAGTGTTTTTCTTCTCTTAAAAATGGCATACATCGCTAAAAACAATGCAGTGTAAGAAGTAAATAGGCACAGCACTGCTCTGTGTTGTCCACGCATGCTAACAGTTAACAAGAAGCTATTGCACCAACTTGTAATAAAATCCACAGGATGCTTACGTATTAAGTTGAACACCTCTTCTTTGGAGTACACTCCGTTGGCAGCAAAAGCTTCGTACTCTTCACCTTTATCCTGCTTAATAATCGCTAAAGATCTATTGTTCGGAATAGTTGCCTCAAAAAATAAATTATATCTTCTCTTAGCTTGTCCTAACCCTAGGTCAGTCCAAGTATTAGAGGATGGAATCCATCCTCCGTTTTCTCGCAACGGGTCAACAACAGTTTTCTCAAAATAACCATTATATGCTCTCGGAATTAGTAGAGCTATCAATAAGCATACGGCAGAAAGCACTCTGTTCAGTTTTTTTGTATCAAGGTTGTCTTTTGACTTAGAAAATATCGATACGAAAACATAAACAACTAACAAAAGTATTGCAGGTAAGTATTGCCCGGTATAAGTACTTGCCATTCCCATTATTAACCCGGCATAAATAAAAAAACTTTTTCGAGTTTTTAATTTATTTTCAGCTATTTTTAAAGCAGCAGTAACTGATAACACAAACAAAGTTAACGACGGCAAATCTATCATCATATGTTGCAATGCACAGTTCGGTTTCCATAAGATAAACATAAAAAAAGCTATTAACATTCTGCGCCAAAATTTTATTTCTATTTTAAGAAGCTTACTTACGATATACGGAAACCCAATAGCAGAGACATATGAAAAAAGGAAGCAGTGAAATAGTTTAATGAAAAACCACGAGCCCACACTGAAAAACTTTGACAGTTCATAAAACCATACATACGGATATACAGACAAAAAGCCTTTATATAAAACATATGATGGTTGAATATCTCCGCTATAAAAGCTAGTAATAGTCTTCCAGATATCCGTTACATCTCCCCCAACACCTACGCCCATGGCCACAGTTTGTTGCAAGAGCCATACCATAAGAGCAAACGCAAATCCAAACGAAATTATTGAATCTTTTTTATCTTTGATTTGAGTAACTATATTTTTGCACATACAATGTTAACCACCTTATTTAATAATTTTTTTACAGGAATTTCAATCAAATTAAAAATAATAGTAACCACCAAACAAATCGAAAATAACTCTAGAATACTCATCTTATTCCCAGGTGACCAGCCATAGTATTTGTTTATAAATCGATATAAATCAAAAGTAAAAAGTTGCGCCAAAAAGAAAGCATAATAGCTTTTGTTAACACACTGCATAAAGACTGATGAAAACAACTTTATACGCTCCATATCGAGTAATGCAAGAGCATATATAACTACACAAAATAAAGGTATCGATAAAAAAGAATAGTGCAAGAAATGCAAAAATTCGATTTTAACAAACACTGTGATAGTTGCGACTAACAAAAAAGCGCAGCTAAGAGATAAAAATATTATTCGAAAGTTGCTTTGCTTAACTCTTTTATCTTTTCTCATGAAAAATTGGGCCAAGATCATCCCCATAAAAAACTCCAACATACGAAAAAACGGCGAATCATAAACCATATTAGTCTGAAAAACGATCGTTACTATCGGTGCTATCGCACAAATGCAGTATAGCAAAAAAAGCAAGGCTATCTGTAATTTTTTCTTGTGTAACAGTCGCGATATTACTAACAATAATGGAAACAAAAAATAGCAAAAAGCAATGCATGAAACAAACCAAGTTCCACCATTATGCGCTACATTAAAAATACTACTAAAGTGCGACTGCAGTAAAAATATTTCAATCGGCGCAAGTAGAACTTGCTTTTGTAGTGACAAGTCATGATAGTGTACAACAGCATATAATAACATCAAAACTACATATAATGGATATATGCTTAAAAAGCGTTTTTTATAAAAGATTAAAATATCGTGAACATTTTCACACTTATCAAAATAATTGTAATATAATACAAATCCCGACAATAAGAAAAACGCATCCATAAAAATTGCGCCTTGAGAAATAAATTTTGTCAGCTTACCAAAAGTACAGCCACAATGTATGTTCGCATGAAACAAAAAAACAATAAGCACCGACATTGAACGAAGAATATCTAAACCATATAATTTTTTCCGTTGAATCATTTTTCCGCTCCTGGCTTAATATCTATTCATCACATCTATAACATAATCAACTGCATCATCCGGCATGCCGTAGTACATGGGCAAGCTGAGCTCTTCTCTCGCAATTTTCTCAGCAATAGGTAATTTCGGTAAAAATTCGTTTTCATAAGCCTTTTGGCTAGCGATTGATATCGGATAGTGGCAAACCGTGGCAATGCCGTTTTGTGCCAAGTAGGCCTTCAAATCATCTCGCGTTTCACATAGTACTGCAAAAATATGCCATACATGCGTACGATCAGCACCTATTTGAGGCAACTTAATCTTCGGATTTTTAATTTCATTTAAGTATCTTTGCGCGATCTTGTTTCGAAATGCGTTATACTTGTCCAGGTGCTTTAATTTTATCCTTAAAAAAGCAGCCTGAACTTCATCCAAGCGGCTATTTATACCTTTATAGGCATGGTTATACTTCTCAAACGAGCCATAATTTGCAATCGCGCGAATCTTATCGGCTAAATCTTTGTTGTTCGTAACAACAGCCCCAGCATCGCCAAGCGCGCCTAAGTTTTTTCCAGGATAAAAACTAAAGCATCCAACGTCTCCAAATGTTCCAACATTTTGATTTTTGTATTTAGCACCGTGCGCCTGAGCACAATCCTCTATTATCTTCAGGCCGTGCTCCTTCGCAAAAGCGACTATTTCGCTCATATCAGCAGCTTGTCCATAAAGGTGAACCGGAATAATCGCCTTCGTCTTCTTGGTAAGGGCCCCTTCTAACCCATTCAGGCACATATTATATGTTGTTGGATCTGGGTCTACCAAAACAGGCGTGGCACCCGCATAAGAAACGGCCAGCGCGGTGGCAATGAAAGTATTGCTCGGAACTATTACCTCATCGCCATCAGTAATATTTAGCGCTCGCAAGGCCAAATAAATCGCATCCAAACCATTTCCTACGCCAACGCAATATTTAGCGTCGCAAAAATTTGCAAATTCTTCCTCAAAAAGCTTAACCTCGTTGCCCTGAATGAACCACCCCGCATCGTAAACTTCGGCGAACTTTTTCAGCATTTCGTCTCGAAGCTCAGAATGCATGTGCGCAAAAGTCGAGAAAGGAACGTCCACTTTTACTTGGCCTCCTTAAAATATTCTTTTGCCATGACTGCAAATTTCGCATAATCTCGGATGTAATCGGCCTCGTTATAATGCTCACTTGCCAAAACAAGCAGAACAGCATCCTCGGTAAAGTCAAACATCTCTCGCCAAATCATCGGACCGATATACAAACCAGTTGTTGGCGAGTCAAGCGTTATAATCTCTTCTTCAAACGGCGTCTTCGTAAGAATTTTAACGGAGCCATGCACGCAAATTAGCATTTGGTGCAAACCGATGTGCGCATGAAAACCTCGTCTCATCTCACTCGGTACGCCATAAATGTAGTACACTCTCTTAACGGAAAAAGGAACAGTTGAATTTGTCTCAAGAGGAACTAGGTTGCCATAATTACTTATATTTGCCTTGAAATCAACCGTGTAAACATTGTTCATTGCCGTACCTCTACTTCTTGATATTTTTTAAAAAAAGTCGAACCTTAAACAACCAGTGCAGTAAAAAATACGGAGCCGACGCTAAAAAGAATATAATTTCTATCGTTGGGAAAACGTATAGGTTTAAAGCATTTACTAAAGGGGACACATTTTGAGATATTTGTAAATCTTTCAATATGAAAAAGTCAAATAACAACAAAGCGGTCCAAATAAATGCCGTTTTTACCATCCGGTCTAAATAATAATTCATTTTGCCTGGGGCCAAAGCCAACCTCGTTAAAATAAATCTTTTGATGAATAATTTTGGCATCAAGCTAAACATTTCTTGCCTCGACATGCAAGATTTCTTGCCGTTCTTACTTGCGTAGTCTGCCTTTTCCCCATCATACTTTTCTACTAATTTTATTTTCTCTGGGTACGAAAAAGACTCGATATACGGAAAAACTTCTTTCTCAAAAATTCGAATCATGTCATACTTATAGTCTAAAACATTTTGTGGGACTAACGCAGCATTATCGTAATGGCTGGTTCCGCCATCTCTGTGGCAGAGCGCTTTAAAGTCAAAATATTTTATTTTTCCGCCATTTCTTGTCAAGTGTAGAAAATACGACCAATCCTCAACAAGTTTATACTCCTCATTGAAGTATCCATACTTTTTAAACATGTCTAGCTTCATGCAAGATGCGCCTATAGCCAAAAAGCAGGCTTTCGTAAAAACTTTAAACTGCTCGAGCGGCTCTAAACTATTAAAATTACGAGCAAAATTAGGTTTAACGAATAATCCCAATGACTTTTCGAGCTTATCGTCCATCATGTCCGCCTGTGCCGATATCATCGCAATGTCTTCCGAACACTTTTCGAAGCTCTTTACAAAGTTAGTCAAAACATTTTCGTCATATAGCTTGTCATCGGCAGCAAAAAACAGCAGATACTTGCCGCTACACGATTTAATTGCCCTATTTAGATTTTTTGTCGTGCCCAAATTAGTCTCGTTAATTTGCCAAATAACATTTTTTATGTTGTGACCCTTGTGCTTGTCGACGTAATCTTTTAAATCGCCCAAGTCGATATCTTGCGAGCCGTCATCCGCAAAGACCAGCTCAATATTTTCATAATTTTGAAGAAAGATAGAGTCAAGTGCCTCTTTTACATATCCCGGTTGACTGTAATGTACCAAAACAACTGAAAAAAGCGGTTTGCTCATAGTTTTTTTCTCTCCGTATTTAATTTTTACTTATGAAATATTTTTGAGATTTTCCGTAAAGGCTGCGTTACTTTCCACGAGGTCGAAGAATAAATTTCTTTTATTGTATTTTGCTGTTGCTTGATGATTCCTTCCAGTTGGTTTAATTTATTTGAGTAGTCGTTCCGTAATGAATCCCACTCTTGTAGCATTGCCCTGTTCCGTATATGCTCCGGGTAGAAGAGTATCTCGCGGCCACTCTCTGCATAAAAGCTTTTTATATCAAAATTATAGTCATTTTGCAGGTATGACAGTATTTTATCATCATTTAGCTTGTCTGACAAGAACCTTAAAGCTAGTGCCGTGCAATTTACTCCCGCGACGCTAAACCCTTTAAGTATGAAAAACGCCTCGCAAATTAACTCTTCGTCAGATAAATTTTCTTTTTTTACTAACTTATCTTTAAAAGCCTCAACGAAGGTTTCTTTTTTCATGTAAGAAGAAAAACAATCCAACCAGATGTTATACAACTCATTGAGTGACCTAATCGAGGTCTCCGTCGTTAAGGCGCTAACGCTGTCGTTTGTCTTTTCCACCCGTCTATATCTTACGAGAGGCTCCTGAACAATAAAAATCTCATACTTATTAACTAATTTTACCCAGTATTCAAAGTCATGCAACTGCCGATAGGCCACATTGTAAAGTCCCAAGTCATCATAAACACTCTTTCGCAACAAGGCGCTAGAGTGACACAAGCAATTCGTCATATCAAAGAAATATCGAAACCATTGAGTGCTTGTGCGGTTTTCTTGTATAAACACATCATGATTTATAGTCGTACAGTTGCTTAACTGTTGACAATTCTCGTCAATCATGTTTGCCCAAGAGAAGCAACCACCGACATCGAGGTTACTTTCTAATATTTCAACTTGCTTCTCAAGCTTGTCTTTTTCCCAAACATCATCAGAACCAAGTGTCGCAATGTAATCGCCATTTGCTTCTTTTAGTCCAAGATTTAGCGCTCTAACTGTCCCGAGGTTCTCATCCAGAAAAATCTTTTTTACTCTCTTGTCTTCTATTGCATTTATCAACTCTGCAGAATTATCCGTAGAGCAGTCGTCAACAATAATAACTTCCAAATTAGCATAGGTCTGCTGTAAAACGCTGGTTATTGTTTGTTCGATGAAAGCTGAATGATTATATGATGGAATGATAACGCTTACTAATTTTTTCATCATTGTCATAATCCTATCTTTGAGTTTATAGTTCAATTTATTTATATCATAAGATTAAGCTTTTTTCAATCAAGCTCATCATAATGTCATATGATTTAAACAACTTTCCACGACATTATATGTGCAAGCGGACCTCCAAAAAACTCACGTTTAGCTTCCTCGGTGTAAATTTAGGAGGGCTGTCGGTGTAGAGCCGTTCTTTGGCTTTTTTACTCATGGGCTGGGGGGGCTTTGCTCTTGCTGTTTTATTATCTCTTTGACTTCATCGCACGGAATGTCTCCTCTATCACACATCGCATGGTGCATCGAACATAGAGTAATCAAATTGCTGTTATCTAGCCGCAGTTCTTCGTCGGAGTTAATTGGCACAGTGTGATGAACTTGCAAGTCTTCGCAATTGTATTTGCGACGAGTGCTATACAATTCTCTAATACATAGCTGGCACAAATAATTGTCTCGCACCTTGATTTGCTGCCTCTTTGCTTGCCATTCTGCACTGCTTCTAAACCTCACTGCATCATCAATTCGCTTACGCTTGATTGGTTTTTTACCGCAAATATATCCCTCAGCGTGGATTCTTCCACAGTGTTTACATGATTTCTGAATTAACATCGCCTCCAAATTCAAATAAAAACAGAGCGCCTGTATTCAGACGCTCCGAGGAGAAAAGTTGTGAAAAAACTTTCACAATCTTATTTTACGATTATCAATTCGTCATTTTCGTCAAGTTTAAACTTCGCATTGCATAAAAAACTGCAATTATAGTAACACCTACATCTGCAAAAATCGCTAACCACATAGAGGCAACTCCTAATCCTGCGAGTATAAGTACAAGCATTTTTACTGACAAAGCACAAACAATATTCTGATGAGCAATTTTAAGAGTTCGCTTGGAGATTTCAATAGCATGAGCGATTTTAAAAGGTTTGTCATCCATTAAAACAACATCTGCCGATTCTATAGCTGCATCCGAACCCATGGCACCCATCGCTATACCCACATCAGCTTGAGCTAAAACTGGTGCATCGTTAATCCCATCACCAACAAAAGCCAACGTATCGCCTTTTTTGCACTTAGAAAGCAGAGTTTCCGCATAATGCACTTTATCGTTTGGGAGCAATTCTAAATAATATTCATCCATTTCCAAATAATCTGCAACATTTTTAGCAATTTCTTTATGATCACCGGTTAGCATAACTGTCTTTTCAACGCCAGCATTTTTCAGTGTCTGCATTGCTTGTTTTGAATCTTTTTTTATTTTATCTGAAATTACTATATGCCCAGCGTATTCACCGTTTATCGCAACATGAATAATCGTTCCTACACTACTGCAAATATGCCATTTTACTCCGATACTGTCCATCATTTTGCTATTACCTATGCACACAATGTCATCATTAACTTTCGCTCGGATTCCACGCCCGGGAAATTCTTCAATATCTGAAATCAAGCAGTTGTCCATTTCGTTAGGATATGCCTGTCGAATCGACAAAGAAATCGGATGAGTTGAATAGCGCTCTACATGAGCTGCAAGGTGAATCAATTGGTTTTCGTTACAAATTTTAGGGTGTATTGCGGTAACAGCAAATACGCCCTTTGTTAGAGTCCCGGTTTTATCAAAAACCACAGTTTTAGTCCTTGATAAAGTATCCATATAATTAGAACCCTTTATCAAGATTCCCTCTTTGGAGGCAGCTCCAATACCTCCAAAAAATGTAAGTGGCACCGATATAACCAATGCACATGGGCAAGATACCACAAGGAATGTCAACGCTCTGTTTAGCCATGTAACAAATTCAGAAGAAAAATTACCCGATAAAATTGGCGGGATAAATGCTAACAAAACAGCAACAATAACCACTACGGGAGTATAAATTTTTGCAAATCTTGAAATGAATTTTTCACTTTTAGACTTACTATCACTTGCATTTTCAACTAAATCCAAAATTTTTGCGGCAGTAGACTCTCCAAAGCCTTTTGTAACTTTTACTCGGAGCACCCCCGAAATATTAACACAACCGGAAAGAATTCTATCATTCACGCCAACTTCTTTAGGAACGCTTTCACCGGTAAGCGCGACGGTATTCAACGTGGATGTTCCTTCTAAGACTTTACCGTCCATTGGTACCTTTTCGCCAGGTTTAATTATAATAACCTCTCCCACGGAGACATCATCAGGACTAACAGCTAAAATTTCTCCATTTTTTCCAAACTTGCAATGTCCGGGCGAATATCCATAAGTTGCGAAATTGATTTCCTACTGTTGCCTTCAGCAATTTTTTCAAACAATTCGCCCACTTTGAAAAATAACATAACAAATACCGCTTCCGTAAATTCCTTGTCCCCACCGGATAAAAAGCCAATACAAAGTGCGCCAACCGTAGCAATAACCATCAAAGAATTTTCATCGAAAAAATTGCCGTGTAAAATATTTTCTCCTGCCTCTATAATCACGTCATATCCAACGATGAGATAAGGAACAAAGAGTAACATAAAACTGCCCCACATAGGTAAAGCTATAAATTTATCAATAAAGTAAGCAACGACCAATAAAATAGCTGCTGTTATAATTTTAATTAAATTCACTTTATTTTCTTTTTTCATGGCAATCATCCTTTCATTGATAAAAAGCAAAGTTATATCACAGTCTATAATTGATGATTTTTTCCTTAAGCGCTCATCATATATAATAGCACAAATTATAGAAAAACGCGATAAAACAGCTAGTTTGCATTAACTCTTCCCAGAAAAGCATTATGCTTTCGGCGAGGGTACTGTTCATCGTGTTCTCCAATAGCATAAGCTATTTTTTGCCAACTAAATCCTTGAACGTATCTTAATGTTAAAATAATTCTCATCTGGCTGTCCTCAACACTTTGAATAAACCTATCAAGTCGATTTAATTCGTAAAAACACTTCTTCAAATTAAGGTCTAACAGAGCTTTTAAATCCGCAATTTGAGCTGCATAATTACCGATTTTGTCAGAGATACCTTTACCGCTAGGTAAACCTGTAATTTTTGTCGAACAATTAGTCGCGACAGCTTCTAACTCGGCAATACGTCGCTGTTGTTGCTTGATTTCTTTTTTTAGGTAGTACAAATTTTTCAGCTCACGCGAAGTCATTGCGCGTTCAGAATTCTTAGTTTTTTCTGCATACCTTGGCGCGAACTTGGGTTCAGCGTCACGATGGTCTTTTTTCGTCAAAACGCTTCACCTCACACTTCACTTTTGGTTAAAACTTTTTCAAGTGGCACGATTATTACTGAGTTCTTGCACCCAGTATCCATTAGCTCAGCCTGAGCAACGTGACGTTGCATCCAATTCGCACACAAAACAAAGCGCGAGCAAATAGCTTTTGGCCTGCGTTTAGTGCTAGTTCGCGTCTTGGCTGCGCGGCCTCCGCGCCTGCAGCAGTCAAAATTTATCTGTCTAGTGTTGTAGTAGACGGTCTTTCCTATCAAAGACTTTACTAACTTGATGTCCATAACATTTACCTCCAATTTTTCTTCGCTTTCGGCTCTTCATATTTGCGGTCAAGCTCCGTAAAATTCATGTAATTTCCGTTGAAATTAAAAAGCGTGACACCCGTTGTGCCACGCCGATTTAAAGCTACATCAACGCCAATTGTTTTACTTTCCACCAAACCTCGCTCATTCAAATTTTTCTCGATACTCCACATCAAAATAACTTTGTTAGCGTCCTGCTCGATAGAACCGCTATCACGAAGCTCAGATGGGCTTGGCCGAGTACTTTCGTCACTTGTACGATTTAGCTGCTATAAACACAAAATCGGAACGCCCAGTTCCGAAGCTAAACACTTAAGTTCTCGGCAAATAGCGCCAACCTCCAAATTTCTATTCTCAAACCTTTTTGTGCTTCGCATTAGCTGTAAATAATCAATCACAATCAGTCCTAAATCCTTAACTAACCTTGACTCTAACCGAACATCATTGACCGTGCAAGCCGGATTGTCATTGATTTTTATCGGCAGACTGTAGATTTCATCGATAGTCTCGGCAATCTTGTTAATTTCTTCATCGCGGATTTTCTGAGGTCGGCGCTTATCTCTAAAGCGCCGGTCAATCAGCGTATTCATTGGGATTTGAGCTCTCTTAGAAAGCAGTCGCTCGTAAATCTCTGAACTTTCCATCTCCAGCGAATAAAACGCAACCGTCTTGCCAGATTTCGCGACGTTCTCGGCAATGGAAAGAGCAAAGGCTGTTTTGCCAACCTTTGGCCGGGCTGCGAGAATTATCAAGCTTCCAGCTGACATCCCTTTTAGAATTTCATCAAGTTGCGAAAATCCAGTGTGTGAGCGATTTTCTAAATCTTGTCCATCATTGCTGTAGCCCTCAAAAATCTGTGTTCCGATGTCGCCAACAGTTTTTAGTTGCTTTTTGTGTTGTCCTGAAACCACCTCGTATAGCTCGCTCATAATGCCGTCGGCAACCTCGTCCACGTTTTCAGCAAATACGCCGTCAAAAGCTAAGCGAGTGCCAATTTCTCGTAACTTTCTAGCCTTAAAGCTATCAACAACAGTCTTTGCATAAGCCTCAGACTGGCTGATAGATGGAACCAAGTTAGCACACTCTAAAAGCATCTGCTTGGCTTGTTTTTCATCGTAAAATCCCTCTGCAACAAGCTTTTTCAAGACTGACACAAAATCGATGCTTTTGCCTTCACTTGATAACTCCAAAATGGCTTGGTACGCAGCTTTCAGCTCATCAAAATAGA
>JAZQHA010000129.1:0-2777 GCA_045540315.1 Acutalibacteraceae bacterium
GCATTCATCGCCGCCAAGCGGCTGGAGGGCTGCTCAGAGAAATCCCTAGCTTATTATCACGCCACCCTCAACAAGTTGCTGACGGCTCTGAACAAGCCCATGAATACCATCTCTACCGCCGATATCCGCACCTACCTTTCCTCCATTCAGGAGTCCCGCTCCTTGAGCCGCGTAACGGTGGATAACATCCGCCGCATCTTCTCCAGTTTCTTCTCGTGGCTTGAGGATGAAGACTTCATTCAGAAAAGCCCCGTGCGCCGCATCCGCAAAGTTCGCGCCGAATCGCTCATCAAGGAAGTACTCACCGATGAAAATCTGGAAGTCCTGCGGGACTCCTGCATGGAGTCCCGCGACCTCGCCATGATTGACCTCCTCGCATCCACCGGCATTCGTGTCGGCGAGCTAGTCAAGATGAATCGTCAGGATATCGACTTTCAGGAACGCCAATGTGTCGTTTTCGGCAAAGGTAACAAGGAGCGTGAGGTGTACTTCAACGCCCGCGGCAAGATTCACCTGCTCAATTATCTACGCGCCCGCTGCGATGATAATCCTGCGCTCTTCGTCTCTCTCCACGCACCGCATTCCCGCCTGACCATCGGTGGGGTGGAAAGCCGCCTCCGTGCCGTAGGAGCCCGTGCGAATATACACCATGTTCACCCCCACAAGTTCCGCCGCACCATGGCTACCATGGCCATCGACAAGGGCATGCCCATTGAGCAGGTGCAGCGTCTCCTCGGTCACGTCCGCGTTGATACCACTCTCCACTACGCCCAAGTCAATCAGAATAACGTCAAACAGGCACACCGTAAGTTCATAAGCTGACGCATATCTGCTTTACAATATGGCTCTATTTACTTGCTAAATCTTATTTATTGTGTAAAATTAGTGGCAGGATGGAGTCTGTAGTAAAGCAAACGGCGAGCAAGAAAATTACTGAGGGAATGGGAAATTTTTCTCATTCCAAGGGGGGGCAGTGCTATCAGTTCATTCCCTTTGTGTCTCTATTTGCCGAACCTAAAAAAAATGGACTTACTCGCCCCAGTAAAGACAGGGGAACAGGATACAAAATGGTAAATATGGGTGAAATTTTTGCGTATGATTTCATCCATACTCAAGATATGGAAAGAGTCCTACTTAGCGATAGGGAGAAAGATTCTTATCTATTAAGAAAAGGCGACTTACTATTTGCGCGTCAGTCATTGACGGTTGAGGGAACAGGAAAAAGCTCTTTGGTTAAAAACTTGTCTGAAGAAACGACTTTTGAGTCGCATCTCATTCGGTGTCGCTTGGATAACACTCTCGCATCGCCTCTTTATTTTTATTACTTTTTCCGCTCTCCATACGCAAGGAAGAGGATGAGCGGACTTGTATCTAAAGTTTCTGCGGCTGGCATTAAGGGGGCAGATTTAGAGAATTTCCCAGTACCTGTAGTTGATTTAATTACTCAGAAACAAGTCGCTGATGTTCTGCATTCATTTGATAAAAAAATCGAGCTCAATCGTCAGATAAATGATAATTTAGCTCCCCTTGCGGCCTGACCTGCACCTGACCGTTCATCAACAGCGGCAGGAGAAAGTCTCGCTGGGCTGCCAATACTTTATTTTCTGCAAGTAGTCTTCTGGCTTTACTCAACAATGGAGATACTACCGCATCAAATTTTTCAAGTATAGTATACGGTGCTCCCACCAATTTCAAGGAGTACAAGCGGGTAGAGGTCATACTTGGAACCCCTGTGCCAAGGTTCATACTCGCTAAATCGTATACCTGAATCCCATAATATACATACTTTGCTGCGCCTTTCATCTTTGGTTCAGAGTAGAACATCGTATCTACCGTCCAAAAAGAGCCATCCACCAACATTACGTTATTTAACGACCCTTTCCTAGGCAGAAGCACAGATTCCCCGGTGTATATAGCTTTGGCGACACCAAACATAAAGCCACCGGAACCGTAGCAGGGTATTTCCCCACTCCCTACAGATTTGTGGTCTTTTCCATTACCAATTTTAATGTAATCTTGAACAGTTGAGTTTGTCCACCCCTCCGGTATCTCTCGCCTCAATACTTCATTCCACACCATCTTGCCACCGCTGGATTTGTATGGCTTGCCATTCGCATCAGGGAAATCAAACTGCACGAACCAGTAGTCATACAGGGCTTGCGCCATAGCCTCTAAATTATCATTTAACTTTCGATTAACTTCGATTTTGTCGTCAATCGACCGTAAAATAGAGCCTATCTTCTTTTGTTCAGAAATAGGCGGTTTCCTGAATGTATAATCTTTAATTTTACCAGGCGAAGTGTGCTTAACTTTTGAGCCACTCGCAGTGTTTGCCATGTAAGTTCTAAATCTGCCCGTTAAAAATAGATAATAGAGAAAGTCGGGGGATAGACCGTCATTCTCAAATACTATTTTCCCAAGTCGCTGATTGTGGATGTACGTTCTTCCATCATCGGGTATATAACCGGGGATTCCCAAAACTTGTGCATCCGAAGTTTGGCACGTCATTCCTACTAACATATCACCAGAAGATAATTTAAACTCTTCTGGATAATCGGAGGTATATCTTTTAACTTTGCTGGTTACAAAATCAAAACCACCCGCGTATAGGAAGTTACCCATAGTAGTAACGATGGGCAAATCATTATCAGCTTCCAAAGTCATATATTCGCCCTTGCACGGATATCCGTGCAAAACATCTATGTAATCCCCGAGCTTACATTTGCCCCACTTACTCATACCACAAGCTCCCCATCTGATTTCTGATTTCCTCGTCC
>JAZQHA010000130.1:0-2863 GCA_045540315.1 Acutalibacteraceae bacterium
GCGTCAACGGCAGCAGAGGTAACATCTCCAATCGGCATTTTCATAAGCTCTTGGAAACGTTTATCTCGTATATATTCATACTGCTCTATTGTGCGAGCCTGAAGCCTATTACGCCGAGAAGAAATGTACTTTGTGATAGCATCGGAAACCGTGATGTTCTCTACATGTCTTTTAGAACCAAGTAGGCCAGCCTTGAGAGCTCTGGCTTGAGCATAATACTCAGCTTCAGTTGAAGCCTTGACCGTGTGCCGAACGCCATCAAGCATGACCTGAGAATACCACTCACCAGACTTAAGCTGTTTTGGCTTTGGAACAGCAACCTCGGTCTTTTTCTTCCGGCTTTTAATAACCTTCTCGCCGCAATAAAGGCAGAAAATGGAATAGTCTGGTATTTCCCGCTTGCAAGCTTTACATTTCATAAGCTACCTCGCCAGAATTTTATCCCAATTACCATCAATAATCTTAGCCTTACGCTCATTCTCGGCCTTCCAAGCATCGGCCTGTATCCAAGCCCTTTGAAGCTCGTCTTTGAGAGTGTCAATCATACTTTGGTAGCGCTT
The DNA here is from genome assembly GCA_045540315.1 of Acutalibacteraceae bacterium. GTDB lineage: Bacteria > Bacillota > Clostridia > Oscillospirales > Acutalibacteraceae > CAG-557. The sequence continues at coordinate 561 of JAZQHA010000130.1, forward strand.
GCAAACGGCATCAATCTCCTGCTGGTAAGATGCATGGATATTATCTTGAATGCGCTTGTATTCCTCGTTATCACTGCCGAGGCGCTCGATGTCCTTAAGAGCCTCGGCAAGAAGATGCTGGCTGCTCTCATCGACCACAATGTTGGGTATAGCACAAGGATACTTGCCATTGGGGTCTCCAAGCAAATAAACGGCGATAGAGGAGATAGTAAAAAAGCTGGGGTCGGAAACCTTGCCTGTAAGAGTCCTCTTTACAGTAGCCAGAGAAATGCCGGTGCCGTCAGCGACATCCTGATAGGACTTCTTGAGGAAAATACGAGCCATCTGAAGGAACTCGCATGCACGCTCAACGCCCATGACAGAAAGGTTTGGGCCACTGCATCCATTCCTGAAAGAATGGCATTGGAAGCACTTATTGAAAGGCTTGTCGTCGGTGACAGCAAAGCTGAGAGTCACATTCTCGTCGGGAAGGAATACTACTTTGTTCTTGGTAAGTTCATCCATGATACTACTCCTATCATTCTAAGATACTAAGTAGAGCGCTCAACGACACCAAGGATGGCGCCAACGACTCTTGAAAAACATAACGGGAAATGATAGGCTGTAGATGGGTGAAAGCCCATCAGCCTATTGGCGGTACGGCGGGGAAAGCAGTTTGCCGACAGCATCCCCGCTGTACTTAAAACAAAATAATTAAATAAAACTAAACAAAGGAAAGGTGAAACATGGAAAGCATCGAGCAAATGCGAAAAGAAATCCTCGCAATGTACAGAACACTTCCATACGAAGACAAGCTCAGGGCATACGTGATGCTTTCAATCCTGCGACAAAGGCGTGAACCTTCGCAATCTCGTCGGCACGCAAATCAGTAAGCTGAATAGAATATACATCGTCAAGCTCATTCCCGTACGGGGGAATGGGCTTCTTTTCTTTTACGAGGTCTGTATACACCAAATCCTCAACAGACACTCCAAAGAAATCAGCGATGTCCTTAAGGGTGCTTTGCCTCGGCAAGGCATCATTCTTTTTCCAAGCAGTAACAGAACCAGATGACTTAACCCCAACCAACGCAGCCACAGCATTGGGTGACTTTCCTATCGACTTACACAAAAACTCGTAATTTGTCCAAAACATACAAGCGAACCTCCTTACATTTGTTCAAATGGCTGAAATGAGAAAAGACGAGATTTTTATATTGCAAAATGAGATTAAATGAGATATTATAAGGGCACAATTGAGAAAACTGAGAACGAAATCTCATTTATAACACTTCCGGGCCATGTGAAATGTTATATTCATTTGCATACAACAATAATAACTCATTAAGGGGCGTTCGTCAATAAGTTTTCTCAAAGAAACTAAGAAGGAGTGAGAAATTGAACGCATTTAAGAAGATGAGACTGCTCTCTGGCAAGACAGCAAAACAGGCAGCAGAAGAGGGAAACCTCAAGTACACATCCATACTGAGATGGGAAGGCGGAGTATCCAGACCCAAAGCTGATGTGCTTCCGACTCTCGCCAAGCTCTATGGATGTGAAATCAAGGAATTCATAGGCGAATATGAGACGGCGAGGTAAACGGCATTTTGAAGCATACCGTCCAGAGATAAGGACATTTGTATGCACTGAATGCGGCCAGAAGACACCGGCGAACAAATATCGAGGGAAGACAAAAGCAGGGCATGTAAAAACTATGTACTGCTTTAAGTGTAAGAAAACAGAGAATCATATCCAGATAGATTGAGGAGGCGTGGAAATGTTCGGGGGTAAAGTCAGATGCCTAAAGTCAAATACTGTGCCTTAGCAAAGAAAAGAGACCCTCTGAAGGGTCTGATACTTGAATACATCAAGAATAACAATCTTAGTACAGGACAAGTAGCTACTAAGTTAGGGGTATCAAGAGCTACCTGTAGTAAAAGGCTGAACCAAGAGCACACAGATAACTGGCTCGGAGATGCAAAAGAGCTTTGTAGGAAGATGAATATCCCAATTGAGGAGTTCAGAGCTGCTGTGAGGTACTGAGATGAAGGAATGCTACAAATGTTTCTACAGGAGCCGAGTAACACTCTCCTGTGACTACTACCTTACAACTGGTACAAGAGTAGTCAAATCTGAAGAGCATTGTAGCGGATTCCGTGAGCGCGAAGGAGAAAGTCTTGCTCCTCACATCCTCGAAATGGAGGCGCTCTACTACAAGGGCTTATCAGACAGAGCTATAGCGAGAAAGCTCAGCGTAAGCAGATACTCAGTATACACATGGAGAATATCACAGGGGCTTCCTCCAAAAGGGAACGAGCAGAGAGG
>JAZQHA010000131.1:0-3185 GCA_045540315.1 Acutalibacteraceae bacterium
TTACAGGATTAGTAGTAGCAGAAAAAGAGAAACAAACTTTTGTGGTTGCAGTTTTCCAAAAAAGTGGCGGACGGAAGTGAGAGAAAGTTTGCAGTCACGGAGAGCAAGTTTCTACCACGGTGCCAAAATCCGCAATTCTGCAGTTTTGCCCCTCGCGGGAAACTTGTTGGGGAGTGCCTTCCCCAAACCCTGCTCATGCGCCCTTACGGGCGAGAAAGGAGGTCACACCATGCGAAAGAAATACAACACGCCCCACCGCAGCCGCGTTGTGAAAACCCGGCTGTCCGAAGATGAGTATGCCGACTTCACAGCGCGGCTTGCGCCCTATGGTATCAGCCAGTCCGAATTTCTCCGGCAGGCGATACGGCGGGCGACCATACGCCCGGTTGTCCATGTGTCGTCGGTCAATGACGAGTTGCTTTCCGCTGTCGGGAAGCTGACAGCCGAGTACGGCAGGATCGGCGGCAACCTCAATCAGATTGCCCGGTATCTGAACGAATACGGCGTACCCTACAACACCCTTTCCGGCGAGGTACGCGCCGCCATATCCGACCTTGCCGTCCTCAAGTATGAAGTCCTCAAGAAAGTAGGTGACGCGGTTGGCAACACTCAAGCATATCAACTCTAAAAACGCCGACTACGGAGCCGCCGAGCAATATCTTCTCTTTGAGCATGACGAGTTTACCATGAAGCCCGTCCTTGATGAAACCGGCAGGCTTATCCCCCGCGAGGACTACCGGCTGTCCACGCTGAACTGCGACGGGGAGGATTTTGCCGTTGCGTGTATGCGGGCCAATCTCCGCTATCAGAAAAACCAGCGGCGGGAAGATGTGAAAAGCCACCACTACATCATCAGCTTTGACCCGCGGGACGGGCCGGACAACGGCCTGACCGTAGACCGGGCGCAGGCGTTGGGGGAACAATTCTGTAAAGAGCATTTTCCCGGCCACCAGGCCCTTGTCTGCACCCACCCGGACGGGCATAACCACAGCGGCAACATTCATGTGCATATCGTCATAAACAGCCTGCGGATTGAGGAAGTGCCGTTCCTGCCCTACATGGACAGGCCGGCCGATACGAAAGTCGGCTGCAAGCACCGATGTACCGACGCTGCCCTGCGCTACTTCAAATCCGAAGTCATGGAGATGTGCCACCGGAAGGGGCTTTATCAAATCGACCTCTTGAACGGCAGCAAGAACCGCGTCACCGACCGGGAGTATTGGGCGCAGAAAAAGGGACAGGCCGCGCTGGACAAGCAGAACGCCCCCATGATTGCCGATAGTATCACGCCCCGGCAGACCAAGTTTGAAACGAACAAGGAGAAGCTGCGGCAGACCCTACGGAAAGCCCTTGCCACCGCCGCCAGCTTTGACGAGTTTTCCTCTCTGTTGCTGCAGGAGGGTGTGACCGTCAAGGAGAGCCGGGGGCGGCTTTCCTACCTCACGCCGGACAGGACAAAGCCAATTACCGCCCGGAAGCTGGGCGACGATTTTGACCGCGCCGCTGTCTTTGCCGTTTTAGAGCAAAACGCCGCCAGAGCAGCCGAAGCGCCAGCCAGATCCCCCGATCCCCCACGCACCATAAAAGACCGCTTGCAGGTTGCCAGAGCCGAGATAGCCGCCCCGAAACAGGACGGAGTGCAGCGGCTTGTGGACATTGAGCAGAAAATGGCCGAGGGCAAAGGCCGGGGCTATGAACGCTGGGCGAAGATACACAATCTGAAGCAGGCCGCCAAAACGCTGTCCGTCTACCAGCAATACGGCTTTACTTCCCCGGAGCAGTTAGAAGCCGCCGTTGACACCGCCTATCAGAAAATGCGCCAGACCAGCGGCGAACTGAAAGCACTGGAAACGAAGCTGCAAGGGAAAAAGAAGTTGCAGCGGCAGGTGTTGGCCTACGCCCAGACCAAGGCCGCCCGCGACGGGCTGCGGGCACAGAAATCCGAGAAAGCCCGCGCCGCATACCGGCAGGCCCATGAGAGCGATTTTATCATAGCCGACGCAGCAGCCCGGTATTTCAAGGCGCATGGCATTACCAAGCTGCCCGCCCGGAAAGCGTTGCAGGCCGAGATCGAGCAGCTTATCTCCGAGAAAGACGGCCTGTATAACACCTATCACGAACAGAAACAGCGGTTCAAGGAGTTGCAGACCGTCAAGCGGAACATCGACCAGATTTTGCGCCGGGACGAGCCGCACCGCAGAAAGGAGCAGAGCCATGAGCGATAACCTGCCCCACATGGACTACCGCCAGCACCGGCGGGCGCGGCGGCTGGTACATGAGTGCTGTAACTACGATGAGGGGAACTGCCTGCTATTGGACGACGGGGAGCCTTGCGTGTGCGTCCAGAGCATTTCCTATTCCCTCATGTGCCGCTGGTTCCGTGTGGCTGTCCTGCCCCTTGACGGGGAACTGGCCGCAGCCCTCTTGTACCGGGGGAGCCGAAAACGGTGTGCGGTCTGCGGCGCGGCATTTGTCCCCAAATCCAACCGGGGGAAATACTGCCCCGGCTGCGCCGGACGCATGAAGAAGCTCAAAGCCGCCGAGAGAAAGCGGAAACAAAGGCAGAAATGTCACGCTTTAGAGCCTTTCAAACCCGCATAAATCAAGGCTTTTTTCGTGGGTGTCAAAGGGTACGCGATACATTTATCCTTTTCCCCCGGAAACGCCGTTCTAAGGCGTGACAAAACGCCAAAATCAACCCGAAACACAGGGAGGTGATACTATCGCTGATTATATCATGGCAGACACGCCGCTGCCTATCTATCTGCCCTACCCCCGTTTCCTGCTGAAAATGGAGATTTCCCAGACCGCCAAGCTGCTGTATTCGCTGCTGTTAGACCGTTCCACACTCTCCCAGAAGAACAAGTGGCAGGACGACGAGGGCAGGATATATATTATCTATCCCATCGCGGAGATAGCCGAAATACTGGATAAGGGCAGTACCACCATAAAGGGGGCGCTTAATGAACTGGACATGGCGGGGCTGCTGGAACGGGAACGGGGCGGCTTCTCCGCACCGAACCGGCTTTATGTCAAAGTGCCGCGAGTGCCACAGGTACAGTTTTCCGACCAACTGATGGCCGGAAATCCGACCCTCATAGAGCCGGAAAACCGTCCTACTGATGGTCAGAAAACCGACCTTATGATGGTCGGAAAACCGTCCCCTAACCAAACTACTATAAACA
>JAZQHA010000132.1:0-31836 GCA_045540315.1 Acutalibacteraceae bacterium
GTGTATAATATCGCAAAAGCGCTGGGACTAGGAGAAGAGAGGCTTGGCGACGCGCGGGCTGCAATCGATGCTCTTGAAGTTGCCTTTGCAAATCCAGATAGTCGTAGTGCAGATGCTTTGCAACCACTTTTACAAGCGGCGTCCGAGGCTACGTTTGCTTTGATTAACCCAGATATAAAGTTAACAGAGCTTGCAGTTACGGATACGGACGTTTCCATAGATGTTTCTGGTACCGTTAAGACTACGATAACACGAGATGGGGAGAGTTGTTCTTTTAAGCTTTTGCAAGGCCCTAACCATAGCAGCCTTAAACATGACCCACCGGTTGTTGAGGTTCCGTTAGGCGAAGGTGCCCTCAAAAGCAATACTGATAGGCTTTTAGCATTTACCATAACAAAGAAAACAGACTATGGTGACGGTATAACGGACGTGTTTTATAGGTTATATGGGAACTTGATTAATGGCCGCTATAGCCACCGCTCGAATCTATATGGGTTTAAGCCCGATGACCCACAGGTTTTTAAGAACTTTCAGGGGCTGCGTGTACTAAGAGCTTATATTGAAGAGCCAGAAAACTGGGATAGGATGTACGATGTTTTGAATTCGAATTGGTACGCCAATCAGTCAAAGCTACCAGTAATTGTAATAGACCAACGGGAAAAAACGGTGCAAAAAAGCACTGTCGCAAGGTTTTGTTTTGAGAATTTTAATTTTAACGTTCGATACCGCTATCTTAGAGAACCTAGCGACTATAGTACAACTTTGAAAGAGTTTCTAACAAGAAGTTTTGATAACGGCCAAGTGATAGTAAAAGATGGTTTAGTTTATTTAATTAAAGATGGCAAAGCTACAGTTTGTGCATATGTTGGAGAGCGAGATAGAATTGAGATTCCGTCGGAAGTAAATGGTTATGGAGTTACAAAGATAGATGATGGTTGTTTTTATCACAACAGCAGGATCACACACGTTACAATTCCAGCGTCGGTTCTGATAATAGGAGACTATGCGTTTGACGGCTGTCACAACTTGACTACAGTTACATTTGCAGAAGGTAGCCAGCTGGCTACGATTGGCGAGAGAGCATTTTATTGGTGTAGCAAACTAACGGCAATAAATATACCAGCGTCTGTTCAGACGATAGGACACGATGCGTTTATGTTGTGTCGGATGTTGGGCACAGTAATATTTGCAACTGGTAGCCAGCTGGTTACGATTGGCTATGGTGCGTTTCAAGAGTGTAGGGCACTACAGGCACTAACTATACCAGCGTCTGTTAAAACGATAGGAGATCAGGTGTTTAAGGAGTGTACCAACTTGGTTACAGTTACATTTGAAAATGGTAGCGCACTGCATGAGATTGGAATAGGACCCTGGATCGGATGTGTCAAGCTCGCAACGATTAAACTTAACGGGCCTTGTGAGCTCACATTAGCGACGGCTTATAATAAGTTGCCTAATTCATCATTTGCATCAAAGGAATTGGCGAACATGTTTGGCGGGAACGACTTAATTGTAATTGACGAAGGTTCAGTGGGAATTTATGATGTAAAAAACAAAAGTATGGAAGTAGTTAGAGTGGCAATGTAGCGTTAGCACCTGTGAATTTGGCTATGAAGGCGATGCGAAGTGCGTGGCGGTTTATAAACCGTTAAACTATGGACAGGTTCGTGCAATACCTAGGTTTTGAGATTAAATGGGAGAGTTTAGCGTAGAATAAAAATTCTCTGTGCACGCAACCAAAAGTTATTGCAATCCAATGGCACACGAAATAAAATTTTTGCTCACGTAGCTAAGGGTTACTTACAAGTGTCATTACGTAAATTCTGCTTTTTTCTATCGACGAATATGTATAGCTCGCCCATTTCGGTTACGTCCACTTGCTCGTTTGATATCTCTTTTTTGCTAAGTGTTTTGCATATTTGTAAATCCAATACAGACATATGTTTTTACAGATTGCCAAAATTCTGCCAACCGCGTGGCCAGTGTTTTTTCGGCTTTTATTTGGTGATTTTCAGCTTGACAATGTTTACATTTAATACCTTTATTGTAGCATGCACCTTTCTATAGGGCACTCACCGTTTAAGAGAAATGATGACAAGAATATAAAAAAATATTAAAATAAAGTTATGTAATAGAAAAAGCTACTTGAATTAATATTCAGCGTAATGAGATAAAAACTTACATACATCAATAGTTCAAATAATTTTCCCTTTCCAACCATTTTGCGATATACCAAGCGGCACTTACTTAAATATCCCACAAAAAAGAAAGGCCAATAAAATAAATGAACCAATTTTCCAGAACAATGATGTTAATCGAAGAAGAAAAATTAAAAAAAATACAACAAGCTACAATTGCAATTTTCGGGCTAGGTGGCGTAGGTTCTTATTGCGTGGAAGGACTAGCTCGCTGCGGAGTAAATAATTTTATTTTAGTTGATAATGATATTATCGATATTACAAATATAAACAGGCAAATTATTGCTTTGCATAGTACAGTTGAGCAAGCAAAAGTTGATGTTGCTAAAGCTAGGATTTTAGATATTAATCCAAATGCAAAAGTTGTAACCCACAAATTATTTTTTACCAAAGAAACAGGTCCGAAAATTTTTCAAGAAAGTGACTACGTTATAGATGCAATTGATACCGTTTCTTCTAAAATTGCATTAATTGAAATTTGTAAAAAAATAAATTTTCCAATAATCAGCTGTATGGGGACTGGAAACAAGCTTGACCCTACCCTGTTTGAAGTCTCTGATATATTTAGCACTAGTGTCTGCCCGTTATGTAGAATAATGCGTCGTGAGTTAAAAAAAATAAATATTAATTCGCTTAAAGTAGTTTACTCAAAAGAACTACCAGCTAAAACTATAGGAACTACGCATACTCCAGCTAGTATTTCTTTTGTCCCGTCTGTTGCCGGGCTTATTATAGTCAGCGAAGTAGTTAAAGATATTATCTCCAAATAAAATAAGTCAAATAAAAAAGCCGTGCAAAATGTATTTGCGACAGCTCGTGATGTTATTCAAAATTTTCCAATAATGCTTTCGATAACCAGGTATCCGCAACATCAAAAGCAGCGTACAAACCGTTACGTTTACATTGTTTTAGTATTCTCTGACGAGAACTTAGTTCTGAATCTGTACTTAAAAGCTGAACCTTAACATCATCCGCAATAATGTTGTCAAATAAAGTTTGTTCACTTACAATCGACAACTTAATAATATATTTATCCGATACATTTCCATAATAAAGAGTATTTCCACAACGAACTAATGGCTTATTTTTAAAAATAGATACTTGGGCTGAAATATTTTTCTTTGGCATAACTATCCCTCCAACAAAAGCAAATCTTATTGATAAAAAGACATTGTTACTCTATATTTAAGTATGAATTGACCAAAGCCTTTAAAAGGTCATCTCTATCAATTCTGCAAAGGAGTACACGCGCATTATTATGCGTTGTAATATAAGTTGGATCTTCCGACAACAAATAACCCACTAGCTGATTTATTGGGTTATATCCCTTTTCTTGCAATGCTGCATAAACTGTATTCAAAGTATTACGAATAAGCTCATTTTTACTTTCATCAACAGAAAAAGTCATAGTCTTATCTTGCATGCTACTACCCCCTTATAATATATAAGTATATCGTAAGACCTTCCTTTTTTCAAGCTATAAATAAGTTAAGTGCACTTTTTCATTCGTTGAGAGGGCCACATTGAGATATTTTATAGACACTATTAACTTGCTGCCTGTACTTCATTTTTTTATTTATATGTAGTATAATTATTTACAGAACAATCTAAGAGGAGAATTTTTTTGAAGGCATATTTAGAGACATTCGGAAGGTATAAACATCTTCTTCGAAATCTTATCGTGAAGGATATAAAATTAAAATACAGACGCTCTATTTTGGGAATCCTGTGGAGTGTTTTAAATCCGCTATTGATGATGATGGTTATTTCGGCTGTTTTTTCGACTATATTTAAAATTAACGTGGAGTATTTTCCAATTTATTATTTAACGGGCTCAACTTTGTTTAATATGTTTTCCGAGACGACTAGCAGTTCAATGACCGCCGTATTAGATGCAAGTAGTTTAATTAAAAAAGTGTATATTCCAAAATATATATTTCCGCTGGAAAAGTGTATGTTTGGCTTTGTAAACTTTTTGTTTTCGATGGCCGCGGTTGTAATTATGTATGCAGTCTTTGGTTATCCATTACATTGGACTATTCTATTGTTCCCGATTCCTGTCTTTTATACTCTGATATTTTCCATAGGTCTGGGAATGGTACTGTCTGCACTTAGCGTATTTTTTAGAGATATGATTCATCTATACTCCGTACTGTTGACTGCCTGGACGTATTTTACGCCGATAATGTATCCGTATGATATTTTAAACGATACTATAAAATTCATTATCAAGTTCAACCCAATGTACCACTACGTAAAGTATTTTAGGAATGTGCTTATGTACAATACCATCCCTGGTTTGAGGACTAACATAATCTGTGCCGCAATGGCCTTTGGAATGCTAGCTGTAGGATTGCTTTTCTTCAAGAAAAGGCAAGATAAGTTTATTCTTTACATTTAAGGTTAAGGTGACATTTTGGAAAATATAATTGAGATAAAAGACGTAGCTATGCACTTTAATATGTGCAAAGAAAGAGTCGATAGCTTAAAAGAGTATTTTATTAAACTGACGAAAAAACAACTGGTTTACGAGGACTTTACGGCTCTTGAGCAGGTGAGCGTGGATATCCAAAAGGGTGAAGTCTTCGGTATCGTTGGGTACAACGGTTCGGGGAAAAGTACCCTATTAAAAACGATTTCTGGCATCTTAAAGCCAACTTCCGGAACTATTAAAGTTCATGGTTCAATCGCTCCATTAATAGAACTTGGCGCAGGTTTCGATTTGAATTTAACAGCTCGTGAGAATATTTTTTTAAACGGTTCTGTCTTGGGGTTTTCAAAGCAATTGATAGAAAATAAGTTCGATGAAATTGTTGAGTTCTCCGAGTTACGTGAGTTTTTAGACGTACCAATGAAAAATTATTCCTCCGGTATGGTTGCTCGAATCGGGTTCGCGGTCGCTACTATGGTTAAGCCGGAAATTTTAATTGTAGATGAAATTTTGGCCGTTGGAGATTATCTGTTTCAGCAAAAGTGCGAAAAAAGAATAAACGACCTTATGGCAGGCGGAACTACTGTTCTTATTGTCTCCCATGCCCTCGAGCAAATACGTCGCCTGTGCAATAGAGTAATGTGGCTGGAAAAAGGCCACGTGAAAATGATAGGCGAAACACAAGCTGTTTGCGATGCCTATGCTGGTGTAAAATAGAAATTAAGACCTATGACGATAAAATCATAGGCCTTTTTGTTTTGCATAAGCTTAATTATTGCATTCTTTTTTTCTATACTTCAAGCAAAATTCTAAAAATAGTCCGGCAACTAAAGTTGAAAGTGCAAAGAAGGTAATAACAGAATAGTTATCGCCGGTTTTAACTGCTTTTTTATCGGAATCTTCTTCTGGCTTGGGGGTCTCTTCTGGTTTGGGGTCCTCTTCTGGTTTGGGGTCCTCTTCTGTTTGTGGGCCCTCTGTCGTTTTAAAAGTAACTTCGAGCCAAGCCGTATGGTCGCTACCATACCCCATAACAAGAACGGTACCATATTTGACTCGAGTTAACGTACCGTCTTCGTCAATTGTTGCAATGGTTGGGTCAGACGTCAACCACGCTACTTCATCCACAACATTGTCGTCTGCGTCGATCAATTGAAGCGTCGCTGAGTCCTGATCCACCAAGTACAGCTGTCCTTTTTCATTAATATGGCCATCTTCTGTTGTTACCTGATATCCATCAGAGTCAACCAATGAATTTACTACCTCGACGATCACTTCCGGTTCATCTCCGGAGGAGAGTCCCGCCCATGTTGCTATCACAGCAAGGTTGTTTTCCTCAGGCACCGTCGCTGGTGCTTTTACTACTCCGTCCTGGGTAACAGTAAAGCCTACACCGTTATCATCTAGTGACCACGTAACACCTGTTTTCCTACCAGTGCCACCATCACTAACCGCAAATTTAACGGATGTTCCAGGTAACATAGGCACTACACTCAGCGCTGTATTAGTTGTATCGCCAGCAAAAACAATCGCTTCACCGTCTGCATATGTCGTAATTGATACGCCCATCGACAACAGGGCAAAGCACAATATAAAAGAAAAACATTTAGAAACAAAACTCTTTTGCGCATAGACTTTGCCAATTACTGAACAAAATAAATTTTTACCTTTTTTAATATTAACCATAATTACAGCTCCTTTGTCTTAAAAAAATTTGAGTATCAGCACTAATACAAGTTAATTCTTATATTATCACCACCTTAATAGTATTTTTCGCAGAGTAAGTCGTATTAAAGTTTGTGCACAACAATGGAAATTATCCAAATCTATTATAGTGCTTTGTAAAAACAAACAAGTCATGTGAGAAATTTTCACATGACTGAAGTTGTTTGAAAACGCACTTGCGGGTTAGTAGCGTTATTATAATTGTCACATTGCTCTATAATAAAACCAATTTGCCTCCAGAAAAACAAGTAAAAGCACTGTGGCAAAAAATTAATTTTTGGTATATATTTTGTTGCGTAATTGACCGCAACTTTATCTCTTTCGTTTAGGTGTAAACAGTATTGTGGCTCAGTATAATACCATATTTTCTGAGTTCATAGGTCATCATTTTTCTTAAACGATAAAAGATGAGCGCTTTGAATGATGCAGAGTGTTAGTATGGTTTGCGTTTTTATAGAAAGCTTGGTAAAATTTAATTTAGTTTTGATGGCTTGATAGGAGGAAAAATGAAAGACTATAAGTATTTCGGCAAATGTCAAGTTTGCAAAATTGACTTTAAAGAAAATGATGACATAGTTGTTTGCCCAGAGTGCGGTGCGCCGTATCACCGGGACTGTTATAAATTACATGGTCAATGTGTTTATCTAGATAAACATAATACGAATTTTACGTATTCGCGTCCAACAGAGAGCAAAAGCTTAGAGTGTGATAAAAATGTGAGTGAAAAAAAGTGTCTGTGTTGCTTAAAAGAAAATTCAGACGATGCATCTTTTTGCGTTTACTGTGGCTTTCCTCTTTTGCCAAGCAAAACGCTTATTCATGGAGTACCATTTTCTTCGCCATTTGACCCGCTACTTGAACTCGATAAAGACGAAAAAATTGAAGATATAAAAATCTCTGAATTTGCTCAGTACATAAAAAGCAATTTATTTTACTACCTCCCTATATTTAAGAGTATCCATGATAAAAATAAAAGTCGTTTTAATTTTTGCGCGTTTTTGTTTTCCGGTGCTTGGTTCTTATATAGAAAATTATATAAGATAGGAACAGTAATCACTGCAGTTTTAACGCTACTGATGATTTTATCTTCATTTTTGGACTTCGTTTATATACCTCAAATTTTAATGCCTGTATTGAAAAATGTTGGAATCACGTCAATCTATGATATTACCGTGAACAAAAGCAGTACAATATTAGAACAAGTATTGCTACTACCTGCTGCACAACAATTTTGTCTCGTGTTACCTTTTTTAATCAAAATAGTGCAGCTCATAATAATGTTGGTTTCTGGTTTTTTAGCAAATCGCATTTATTTTAAAAATTGTTGCTCTAAAATACGGAAAATTAAAGTTTTATGTAAGGATAATTCTCAATTACTATCAGAAAAAATGAATCATTATGGTGGAACAAATTTTAAAATCGTAGTTTTACTTATTATTTGCTACATGATAATTGAGTATTTACCAACGTTTGTAATTTGAAAGCTAATCTACCGGCGGCGCCGCGAGGCGCCTGTTTGACATAAAGTCAAACAGGCAACCCAATACACACATTCGTGGGTATTGGGTTACAACCAAAATTCAATATAATGAATTTTGGTTGGCCTCGCGGCCGCGCTTAGCTTAGCATTCATTTAATTTGGTAGAATAAAATATATTTATAGGAGCTGATACTTTGGCAAGAATACTTGTAACTGGCGGCACTGGTTATATTGGTAGTCACGCATGTGTAGAGTTGCTGCAAGCCGGACACGAAGTTATCATATTAGACAACTACTGTAACAGCACACCAGATGTAATTGGTCGTATCGAGGAAATCACACATAGTCAAATTAAGATGTACCAAGCGGATCTTCGAGATACTAGTGCTTTGGAGAGAATTTTTTCTGAAAACAAGATTGACGTAGTTATACATTTTGCTGGTCTAAAGTCTGTGGGTGAGTCCTGTCAAGAACCATTAGTTTATTTTGACAACAACATTCACGGAACAATTACGTTACTTAAGGTAATGCAAAAATTTGATGTCAAGGATATTATTTTTAGCTCATCCGCAACCGTATACGGAGTTTCTGCACAAGTTCCATATCAAGAAGATATGCCAACAGGACAAGTTTGCAACCCATATGGACGAACAAAATTTTTTATCGAAGAAATGCTAAAAGACCTTTACGCATCTGATTCTACTTGGAACATAACGGTATTGCGCTATTTTAATCCTATTGGAGCTCACGAAAGTGGTCTTATTGGAGAAAATCCACGTGGAATTCCAAATAATCTCATGCCGTATGTTGTGCAGGTGGCTAGTGGTAAGCTACCTCAGTTGACGGTATTTGGTAATGACTACGATACGCCTGATGGCACTTGTATTCGAGACTATATTCATGTGGTTGACTTATCAAAAGGACACCTTAAGGCGATGGAGAAAATGTTGAATGTGGGCAGTGGCTTTAATATATATAACTTAGGTACCGGTCGCGGCTACAGTGTACTTGAGCTAATAAATACTTTTGAGAAAGTTTCAGGACAAAAAGTTAATTATACAATCGGCGAGCGTCGGCCAGGAGATTTATCCATAGTATACGCAAGTACGCAAAAAGCCGAAAAAGAGCTTGAATTTACGGCTAAGTTAGACATTGAGAAAATGTGCGCAGATGCCTGGAATTGGCAAAAAAACATATAAATTCACCACAAATAAACTAATTGTGGTAATACAAGCGTATAAAAGTGGAGTGCCCTATTTGATACTTTTTTCAAGTTTAGCTACTCGGGTCCAGCCGCGAGGCCAAGGAAAATAAATATTTATTTTCCTTGTGGTCCCAAGTTCAACTTTGTTGAGCTTGGGACTGGCCTAAGGCCCCAAAGGGGCATTAGGCGCCTCGCGGCGCCGTAGCAGTACAGCAGTATGCGCAGGGAACTCCCTAGAAAAGCTTGGGTTATATGTTTGATAAATTTGGTTCTTTAAAGTCAAACTGTCGATAAAACTGTTTACTTTCGGGAACCCTTTTTACTGCGCATTGATTTTTTGCTAATAATTTTGTGATATCATATAAATCGACCCAAATTTCGTTGTTGCATTCTTTTTGAGACTCATCAAAAATCAACTCTAACCCCACATGAAGATGACTAGTTTCTATGTTGTTAACGTTCTCATTGGGACTATATCCTGTTCGCCCAACATAGCCAATTACGTCTCCAGCTTTGACAACTTTTCCTTCGCAAAGTTCCTCGTGAAATGGTTTATCTTTTCGCAAATGTGCATAATAATAGTACCTTTTTTTATCAAAGCTTCGAATTCCTATACGCCAGCCTCCATACTGATTCCAACCCATAACCTCAACAAAACCTGACTCTATTGCAATAACTGGTGTTCCGACTGCAGCCATCATGTCGTGACCAAGATGTGGTCGTGCATAGCCGTATGTTCGAGAAGCACCGAAGTCCGCATAGTGTTGATATGGAAACGTCTTAGCAATCGGCAAAAAAGCTTTTAAACCATATTTATCCTCAAAAACAGGTTCTCCGGTTTCGTTAGTATCGACTTGTATCCTGTATTCTCCAACAAACTCTCCCAAAACAGCAGTGTATACTTCTCTGTAATATTTAAAAAATTTTAGTTTTTCACTGAGTTCATCTATGCTTTTACCACCATTTAGCTCGGTTACAACTGCATCCATATCTTTCGCTTTGTAATGACTTTTAAAATCTCCTCCGTATTTTGATGCCAAATAGGCCAAAATATCTATCCAATTGATGCTAACCTCTTTATAGTGGCTGTCAATATCAATTTTCATAGCCTTATCCAAAATTTCATATGGTACGTTAAACTCAGCGTACTTTATGAAATCTTTTTTTTTCGGAGTTTCCTCAATTTGCTCTGTTTCGTTTACCGCCATCACTCCAGAATCAGAGTTTACCTGAATGCCTATTAGCGTAAGAATTGGTAATAATAAAATAAAAAGAAGTGCTCCTAAAAATTTACGACTTATAACTTTGAAAATCACTTTATCACCCATACTTGAATAATATATTGTATATATATTCGCAAGCCTAGTACTTATGCAAAGGCTTGTAATAGATGAGATTTTGCAAAAGGAGTACCCTCTTTGATGTTTTTTTGAGGCTTGCTGCTCGGGCCGCGAGGCCAACGAAAATAAATATTTATTTTCGTTGTGGTCCAAAGCCCAACTTTGTTGCGCTTTGGACTGGCCGAATGCCAATTATGGCATTCGGCGCCTCGCGGCGCGGCTGTGTGTGATTAGGGCACTCCGCGATAAGTTTTTTTATTGACTAATCTATTATAGTTGGGTAGAATGAATACAGTAAATTACTTAGTAGGAGTTGAAGTTATGAACAACGAATTTTCTGCAGATTTAATTACATTGATTGACGATGAGGGAACGGAGCATTCCTTTGAGATTTTAGATATTATTGAAAACGATGATGGTTGTTTTTATGCTCTGCTGCCACAAGCGGAAGCAAAGAACATCACAGAACATGCTTCATACTATATCTTTGAGGCTATTGAAGAAAATGGAGAGCAAGTTTTAGCGGAGGTTGAGGACGATAATTTACTCAACAAGTTAGCGGATTCTTTTGAGTCTCACTTTGAGGACCTATACGGGCAAAACGAGAATACCGATAAATTTTAATTTTAAACAAAAATATCTTTACAAAGCGAAAACTTTGTGTTACAATAACAACATAACAATTCCTGTCTGATTCGCGGACCGTGTTATATAACCCTACAACTTTATGATTGGGAGCCTTATCTCTTTAGATGGATTGCAGACCTCCCGGCTTGCCGGACGAAGGGAGCGTGAAGTCTACAGGCGGGCACCCACCTGCTATTTCGTAGGCAGGTTATCATAGACACGTTACGGTCGGATGGGAATTTTTTTATTTGAGAAATCGCTGTGCTCTTTTTGAGTAGCGATTTTTTTGTTATTTAAAAGTTCCATTAAAACAATATAATAACTTCACAAAATATGGTTGTTACCTTTAAGCACAATACAGAAATGCAAAAAACAAACAAAAAAATATTGACATGGAAGAGGAAATAGGTTAATATAAAAGTGTAGGTTGGCCGACTTACAAATTTTTAATTAGAAAGGTGGTTATAGATTATGGCAAAAAGTAAAAAGAATCTCGATGCAAAAAATATGGAAAAGGTTTCTGGTGGAATGTATATGCCAGACGGCTCAAAGATGGAATATGCTTCTATCGAACACACATCTGATAAGGATGTGAGCTCTATCCCAACAGGTATCGTTGCTGAAAGATCTGCAGAATTAGAACAACTACTTCCAAAAGGAAAACAAGCAGAGCATCCATGGTACAGATAGGTTAAAGTAAAGCTCGTTTTTACTAAGAAGATCTAAAAGAATATTTAGGTCTTCTTTTGCATAATACACAAACTTATGGTTAGGGTACTTTATCTCTTTAGATGGATTGCAGACCTCCCGGCTTGCCGGACGAAGGGAGCGTAAAATCTACAGGCGGGCACCCACCTGCTATTTCGTAGGCAGGTTATCATAGACACGTTACGGTCGGATGGGAATATTTTTATAATTAATTTTAACGGCGTTTTTTACCAAGTGCTCAAACCCAAAATCAGCGTAAAATTTGCTTGCGACGGGCGTAAGATACTCTAATCATTTATAGATTAACAAAATTTTTAGTGGGTTGTTTTTTTACATGTTTATGGAGGGTGTAAAATGAAAAAGTTAATGATGAAAAAATTTAAAGCTGTTATGATGTTTTTTTGCAGTACTCTGTTTGTGTTTTCTGGGCATAATATTGCATGTGCAAAAGGTTTTATTTCGGCGAGTGAATCTGCACTTGCGGCTAGCATAACCGAAGGAAATATTATCAAAGTATTACATAACGGTGACAAAGAAACTTTAAATAAACTAAACAATGAACTAAGTCAAGTTTCTGATTCTGACTTTGATGCTTTAGATGCTATTGCTCGCAAATATTTTCAAAATGATAATATTAAGCTTGTTAGAAATGCTAAACTTGCAAAAAGCTGGATTAGAAATTGGCTCAAAGTTGTTACAGTTTTTCCAGATTTAATTGGTGTGGT
The DNA here is from genome assembly GCA_045540315.1 of Acutalibacteraceae bacterium. Taxonomy (GTDB): domain Bacteria; phylum Bacillota; class Clostridia; order Oscillospirales; family Acutalibacteraceae; genus CAG-557. The sequence goes on from JAZQHA010000132.1 coordinate 12,436, forward strand.
AAAACTCACTGCAGATAGCAAAGAGCATCCGGCAGGTGCGCCGAATACTTCTTCAGAGGCTAGCCTCAATGAGATTACACATTATAATTGCTTGACAAGTCCAGACGTGAGCGCACAGACGAAACAAGTGAAAAATTATAACCGTAATTACACCATTGTTCACGAGTTGGGGCATGTTATAGATGCGTTGCTTTTTGGTTCTACAAATGAACAAATGTTAAAAGATGCATGTAAAAAGATATCTGTTCCAGATGAAGATACTCTAAAAGAGATAGAAAAAATGAGCCAATATGCTTCTGAGCAAAGTTCGGATGAAATCAAATACAGTGAGGCTTTTGCCGAGGCGCTGACTGATGTGGTTATAAATGGTGAAGATGCATCAGAGTTAGCCAAGGCAACTGTAAAACTTTTGGTGACTCAAAATGCCAATAAAGAGTGGCTCAACAATGTTCGCGAATGGGGTATGATTTAGATACCTGCTGCTTATTAAATAACAATAGTTGCTTAAATAAAAGAATTTCGAATTGATTTTTGGGTGCGAAAATTATTTGTAATAAAAAAGCTTGACACATGAAAAAATATATAGTAAAATCAACCTGAGCAAAAGCTTAAATTATTTTAACTTTAAGGAGTGGGTATTATGTTCGAAAAAAGAAAAAAGAAAAAAGCTAATGAGTTGGAAAAGGAAAGCAACTCAAAATTAGCTGGGTCGGTGGAGATGGATGACGATATGTTAGCTTCCGTGGCTGGTGGAAAAGCAAAAAAAGTAGGAGGCTTTGTGCAGTGTAAAGTGTGCAAAGGTACCGGTAAATCCGGTACGGGTAAGTGTCCGGCTTGTGGAGGCACGGGACAACTCTATGACCAGGATTAGAAACACTCATTATTTTATCATTGTTTATCTGATTTTCGAGGAGCTTGTTTACAGTACAAGCTCTTATTTTATTTGATTTAAAAATTCTGGCACTACAAGGACGTCTGCAGTGTAAGAACTTGAAATTTAACTACTTTAAGCTCGTGGCACGGAAGGTGAGGTTTTTCAATATGTCGTTAACGTAGTATGTCTTTAGTTCATATTATGATGCAAAGACGTAAAGGCGTGATGGTATGTTAAAAGCGGTAGAGTATAACAGAAGTGAAGCTTTAAAATATGCGAAAGAATGGGCTTTAAAAAGAAATCCTAAATATATAAATTTTGAAAATCTTGGGGGAGATTGTACTAGCTTTGTGTCGCAATGTTTATATGCGGGTTGCGGTGTGATGAATTTTACTCCAATATATGGATGGTGCTATAAAAATGGGTATGATAAGTCGCCATCGTGGAGTGGTGTTGAGTTTTTATATAATTTTATCGTGAACAATAAAAATGCAGGACCATTTGGTGTCGAGACCAACTTGGCGTATATTAAGCCGGGAGACATCATGCAGTTGGGCAATATACATGGTCAATTTCATCACACGTTACTTATAAATTTGGTGCAAAGCGATAATATTTTTGTGAGTGCACATAGTGAGGATTCGTACATGCGTCCGCTAAATACTTATCATTTTGACAAAATTAAATTTATTCATATCGTTGGAGCCAGAATGCCTGAGGGATAAGGAATAAAAAAAGTTAATCGTGAAAACTACCTTTATGGGGGTGATTTTTACGGCTAATATTAATAGTGAAATTCCTCATATTCCTTTGAGTCTAGCAATGGCCTTTGCGCAAATGAGTGATGCTATTGACCACTTTTCGACGTTATCTCCAGATGAACAACAAGATGTTATAAATTACACCCACACTATTCAACATCCACTGCTTACGACAGGAAACTCGTTTGCAAAGCTTATTCCATAAAAAGCGGCTCTAGAGTTGATTTTAAGGACTATTTGTAAGTTATGATGATTATTGCTATCCTATCCATGATGGATAGGATAATTTATTTTTTATGTTGTCGTATTTTAATTCAAAGTATGTCGTGAGTATTGATTAAAAACATTTATTGACAAATCACTTGAACTATGATAATATTAATAGGCCGCTTATTGTAGGTATAAAGTAAGTTTTAGAACTTCGCCTGACAATAGCGAGACTTAATAAAAGGGCAGGTGCCAAATAATATGTACGCAGTTATCGAGACTGGCGGTAAGCAGTATAAAGTTCAACAAGGTGATGTTATCTATGTTGAGAAGCTTACGGCAGAAGAAGGCTCAAGTGTAGAATTTAAAACGATTGCTCTCTTTGGCGAGGGTAATTTCTCTACCGGAAATGCTGTTAACTCAGCAAAAGTAGTAGGAAAAGTTTTAAAGAATGGTAAGGGTAAAAAAATTACTGTTTTCACTTATAAGCCAAAGAAAAGTGTAAAACGTAAACTCGGTCATAGACAACCTTACACTAAAGTACAAATCGAAACAATTAATGCTTAGTTTATGATAAAAGCAAATTTACTCACAACAAGAGATGGCTTGCTAGTTGGCTTTGATATATATGGTCACTCCGGCTTTGCGGAGCAAGGGTACGATATAGTTTGTGCTGCAGTTTCGTCAGCGGCTTTTTTGGTTGCAAATACCATTTGCGAGATTATAAAAATTTCTGCGCAAACGAATGTAGACGAGCACGGCAGCATGTGTTTGAGAGTAAATCGTAACGATGCAAATTCTTGTAGTGAAATTCTGTTAGGACTAAAGCTCCATTTGTTGAATTTAGAGGAGCAGTATCCTGAAAATATTACGGTGAATTATGTGGAGGTGTAGTTAACATGCTTAGAATAAATATTCAATTATTTGCTCATAAAAAAGGTATGGGTTCGACTAAAAACGGTCGTGACTCTGAATCAAAACGTCTGGGCGTTAAACGTGCAGACGGTCAAGTTGTACGTGCAGGTAACATCCTCGTGAAACAAAGAGGAACTCATGTGCATGCGGGCGAGAATGTTGGTCGTGGTTCGGATGATACATTATTTGCACTCATCGATGGAAAGGTTAAGTTCGAGCGCGTAGGCCGCGATAGAAAACGTGTTTGCGTTTATGCTGTAGAACATTAATCGATTATTTTGTGCGAAAAGCGTAAAGAGCCTTGGGTCAACACGTTAGCCTGAGGTTCTTTTTGTATATTATGAAATTTTATGGCGCATTGTGTATTAAAAAAGTTGGTGATTTTGTGTTTATAGACGTTGCGAAAATAAAAATAAAGGCCGGAAATGGCGGAAATGGTGCGGTTTCTTTTCATCGAGAAAAATATGTGGCTGCTGGAGGTCCAGACGGCGGAGATGGGGGAAAGGGCGGCGACATAATCTTCGTTGCAGATAGCAATTTGTCGACGTTGGCTGACTTTAGATATAAACGAAAATATATAGCAAAGAATGGTGAAAATGGCAAAGCAGGCCGTTCATCGGGGAAGAGTGCGCCCAATTTAATCATTAGAGTGCCAAAAGGTACCATTGTGAAAGAGTTGACAACCGGAAAAATAATTGCTGACGTTTCTACGGATGAAGAGGTAGTCATCGCTAAGGGCGGCAAAGGTGGCTTTGGAAATATGCATTTTGCCACGCCAACTCGACAAGTTCCGCGCTTTGCCAAACCAGGTATGCCGGGTGAGGAATTTGAAGTGCAATTGGAGCTAAAATTACTTGCTGATGTTGGTCTTGTAGGTTTTCCGAACGTAGGCAAATCCACCTTGATTTCCGTAGTCAGCCAGGCAAAGCCGGTCATTGCTGATTATCACTTTACGACTATTACGCCGGTGCTGGGAGTAGTTCGTCGCCATGAGGATTCTTCGTTTGTTATTGCGGATATTCCTGGCCTCATTGAGGGAGCAGGAGAAGGTCTTGGCTTGGGACATCAGTTTTTGCGGCACGTAGAGCGCTGCCGATTGTTGGTGCATGTGGTAGATGTCTCCGGTAGTGAGGGAAGAGACCCTATCGAGGATTTTGACATAATTAATCAGGAGCTTAAAAAGTTTAATGAGGAACTTTCGGAAAGACCTATGATTGTGGCTGGGAACAAGTGCGACTTGGCTACGGACGAGCAAGTTGAAAATTTTAAAGAATATGTAGAGGCAAAAGGCTACAAGTTTTTCCCGATTATGGCCCCGATAAATCATGGTGTGGAGGAGCTTATGCAGCACGTGGAGGAAAAACTTTCAAAGCTGCCGCCAATTGCTATTTACGAAGTTGAAACCTTACCGGAGAATTTATTTGAGCAGCAGGGTGATAAGATTGAGGTAACAAAGCAGGATGGAGTTTATGTGGTCACGGGTGCGAAGGTTTTGCGCTTGATACAATCGGTGAACTTTGATGACTATGAATCGTTACAATATTTTCAAAAAATGCTCGGTACGCTCGGTGTCTCGGAGGCTTTGCAACAAGCAGGTATACAAGAGGGCGATACAGTTAGCATCTATGACTTCGAGTTTGAGTTTGTTGAGTAATAGTTTTGGAGGATGAAATTTTGGAGCGATTGTACAACAAAAATTGCGATTATAAATCCCTAAATCCTCTAGCGTTGGCTTTTATTGGAGATGCTGTGTATGATTTACTTGTTAGGGAGCAGCTAGTTTGCCAGACAAGTTGTCAGGTAGGTAAGCTACATAAAAGAAAGGTCGAAAAAGTATGCTGCAAGGCGCAGGCGCAACTTATGGATTTTCTTACTGAGAGTTTGACAGAAGAAGAGCTTACGATTTTTAAACGAGGCCGAAATGCTCATACTCATCATGTTCCAAAAAATGCGGAGCTTGCCGACTATCACATGGCGACCGGCTTTGAAGCCCTAATTGGATATATTTATTTGAAGGGTGATATTGAACGGTTGCGCGAAATTTTCGATTTAATTGAAAAACATAATTAAATGAGGGTGTAATTTATGACATCACTTAAAAAATTAAATATAAGTCAATGGTTTAATGATATTGTTGTTATTTTACTTGGTTGCTTTATTTATGCGATATCTATCAATTGTTTTACAGATCCCAATAATATCTCGCCGGGAGGAGTTATCGGAATAGGTCAGCTCGTCGGCGATTTGACCGGATTTCCTAAGGGTTTGTTTTGTCTGCTCCTTAATATTCCTATCTTTTTGTGGGCGTTCATTGAGTTAAACTGGCGAGGCTTGATTAAAAATTTATTTGCAACGGTGGCATTAAATATTTTGGCTGACTTGACTGTTCCGATATTGCCGGCGTATACTGGCGATATGATGGTGGCGTCGATACTGGCGGGTATCACGGGCGGAGTTGGCTTAGGGTTGATTTTTATGCGTGGCGCGGCGACGGGTGGAACTGACCTTTTAGCTACGTTAACAAAGTTGTATATTCCGCATATACCGGTCGGGAAAATTTTGTTGGGCATCGATGGAGCTGTAGTGGCAGTTTCCGCGGTAGTTTACAGCTTTGGAAGTGACGATCCTTTTGCTATTATCAATGGTGCGACTTATGCGGCAATTTTGACTTATATTTCCACCAAGCTGATAGATACGATGATGTATGGGAGCAGTCTTGGTAACGGCAGAATGATGTTTATTGTGTCTGAGAAAAGTGCAGAGATTTCTCGGCGCATTATGAATGAAGTAAAACGTGGTGTAACTATTTTGAAGTCTCGCGGCGCTTATACCTCAAAAGAGGGCGAGATGCTGCTGAGTGCGGTGAGAAAACAGGAAGTACATAAGGTTTACGACGTGATAAAAAGTGTGGACGAGCACGCGTTTATTATTGTTGGCGAGGCCGGTGAAATTACTGGTGAGGGCTTTAAAGAGCTTGATAAAGAGCTTGAGCGGTCGAACTTTTTTAAGAAATTGTCTGCGAAAAAAGTAAAGATATGAGCCAACGCCGCAGCGCCGCGAGGCGCCGAATGCCGTGCAGGCATTCGGCTAGACTAAAATTCAACTTTGTTGAAATTTAGTCCACAAAGAAAATAAAAATTTATTTTCTTTGGCCTCGCGGCCGCGGTGGCAAGCCAAAACATATGTGAGAATCATAAAAGAACAACATTCCGTTAATTTGGAGTGTTGTTCTTAAAAATCTTATTTTACATTGACGATTTTTATTTTAAGCTAAAATTATTGGGGTTACCTTAGCGATTTTCGTTATTGTTATTTTTGTTCTGCTTATTATTGTTATTGTTCTTGTTTTGGCTGTTTTGGTTGTTTTGATTGTTTTGTGCCATCGAGCTCACCCCCCATGTCAAATAATATAACATTGAGAAAAAATTTAAATTTTTACGATCAAATTTATTTTTAAATTTTGACCGCAATAGTATTATTAGCACGAGCGAAGGATTTATTCTGAAATTTTATAGGAGGCTTTTGAGTTAGTGAATTTGCCGCTTGAGTACCAAAATGAAATGAAAAAACTCTTAAAAGATGGGTATGATGAGTTTATTAAATGCTACGATAAGCCTTGTTTTAAAGGCATTCGTATCAATACTTTAAAAGTTGATGAGAAAAAGTTTAGAGAAATATTTCCATTTAAAATAAAAAAGACAAATTTTTCAAAAAATAGCTTCTACCTAGAGGAAGATATAAAATCAATTGGCAATTTACCGCTTCATCATGCGGGGGCTTTTTATGTGCAAGAACCATCGGCATCATCGGCAGTCACTATATTGGATCCACGGCCTGGGGATAAAATTTTAGATTTATGTGCAGCTCCTGGTGGCAAATCTACGCAAATTGCAGCAGAGCTCGATGGGAAGGGCTTATTGTGGTCAAACGAGATAATTAAAAGTCGCGCGCAGATTTTGCTTTCTAACATAGAGCGCATGGGTGTGCGAAATGCAGTCGTTTCTTCGTGTCATCCGGAAGTGCTTTGTAAAAAATTAGAAGGTTTTTTTGACAAAGTTTTAGTTGACGCGCCTTGCTCCGGAGAGGGAATGTTTAGAAAAAATCCCTTAGCCATTGAAGAGTGGTCAAAAGAGCACGTGAAAATGTGTGCAAAGCGACAATTATCTATCCTAAACGTAGCAGCACAAGCGCTAAAAAAGAATGGCGTAATGGTATACTCAACCTGCACATTCTCGATTGAGGAAAATGAGCAGGTAATTTATAACTTTTTGCGAGAAAATAAAAATTTTGAGTTAGAGGAAATAATTTGTGATTTTGGTCGACCGGCGATGCATATAGATGCTACAATGGAGCAAATTGACGCAAAAGGCGCGAGAAGAGTTTTTCCGCAAGATGGAGGAGAAGGGCACTTTATAGCGCGGCTGAGACGAAAAGACGAAATGCCAAAAAGAATTCGGGAATTTGCTTATAAAAGGGGTAAAAATCGAGATAATAAGGTTGGAGAGGATATTTTTTCAAAAACTTTTAATCGAGCTGTTTACGGGGTCATAGAAGCTATAAATGACAAATGGCTTATTTTGCCATCAAATTTGCCTGATATCTCAGGTTTGAATGTTATAAGAGCTGGAGTTCTTTTGGCCGAAAAAAGAGGCTCTGCAGTTGAACCAGCACATGCGGTCTTTATGGCGGCCAAACCTTGGGAACTAAACAGCAAAATAGAATTAAAGGCTCGGTCAAACGAAATCTTAGCCTACCTCAAGGGTGAGGAGATTTTTATCTCTGAGGATGTGAGTGGCTACGTTGGCGTTTGTGTGGATGGACTTACAACCGGTTTCGGTAAGGCTGTCAACGGTCGATTGAAGAATAAATATCCGAAAGGACTGCGGATGTTGAGCTAATATATAAAATTTGCAGTAAACCTACGTGAGTGATATAATTTGGGACAATCAATATTTTTAGAGGTGAAAATTATGCCGGCAGCACTGACTCATTATTTGCAAGTAGAACGTGTCATCAATGGTTTTAAAAAGTTGCATCCAAATTTTGAATATAATAAAAATGCGATTCTTTGGGGTGCGCAGGGGCCTGATTTTATCTTATCGCATCGCGGTTTGCCAGGACAAACAGGCGAGAGCCTCAAAAAGTTGGGGACATATTTGCAGGATGAAGATATTATTAATTTAAAGAATATGATTTTTAAAGCTGTGGACGAAAAAATCGTGACAGGTCTTGAGAAATCTTATATCATTGGTTTTTTATGCCATAGCATTCTTGACAGGTATGCGATGCCATTTATTAATTTTAGCGCAAAAAGTTTTGAGCAATTAAACGAAAATCGGCCGTTAAATGTATGCAGAAACATCATTAAGTCGACACTCGACGTGATAATTTTAAGATATGAGAAAAATCAGTTACCGACCGAAATTCGCCTAAAGGATTTGTTGCCTGTTGACGAAAAAGTAGAGGCCTTTATGCGAGAATTTTTTTGTCGTTTGCTTAACGATAATTATGCGGTGAATGTAACCCCAGCGCAAATTTCTGAGGCAATGTGCGATTTTAGAAAATTTTTTGGCCTTATGACAGACAGAACTGGTATAAAGAAGGGGTTGGTGCAAAAGATTGAGAAATGGCGCGGTAGGGAAGAGTATATGTCAAGCTACATTCGAGACTTGACGGAAGACGACAGTTATGACTATGCTAACATCTCGCATTCGGAGTGGAACTGGCCGATGGATAGTGAGCAAACGAGCACGGAGAGCTTTTTTGAAATCTATGAGCAGTCGATAATTGATTCTATCGCGTTTGTAGACAAATTAATCTTGGTCGAAGCTTAGGCATTTTTATTGATAAAAATTTGTCGATTTGTTATACTAAAAAAAGGATGTTGAAATACAAAAATAAGAATGAGGTATAATTTTGATCTTGCGCAAGTGGGAGGATCTCCCGGAGTGGCTGAAAAATGATAGTACAAAGCGTTATTATAATGTTTTGAGTGAAAGAAAATTTGATTTATTTCTAAAAAGAGCGTTTGACTTTATCGTAGCGGGAATACTGCTAATTTTATTGTTTCCGTTAATTTTGTTTACGGCAATTCTCGTTAAGATGACCTCAAAAGGACCGGTTTTATATAAGCAAGAACGTGTAACGACTTATGGGAAAAAATTTAAAATATTTAAGTTTCGAACAATGGTCGAAAATGCAGATAGACTCGGTTCGTTGGTCACTATCGATAACGACAGTCGAGTGACAAAGGTAGGGCGCTTTTTGAGAAAAGTTCGACTGGATGAAGTCCCGCAGCTATTTAATGTGCTTCTAGGGCAAATGAGTTTTGTCGGGACGCGGCCAGAGGTGCCCAAATATGTAGATGCATACTCAGATGATATGCTGGCGACCTTGCTTATGCCTGCCGGAATTACATCATTGGCGTGCATTAGCTTTAAGGATGAGGAAAAGTACCTCGACATCAAAGAGAGTGTTGAGGATACGTACATAAATAAAATTTTGCCGGATAAAATGAGATATAATCTCGAATATATTGAAAAGTTTAACATTTTTTATGATGCAAAACTTATGATTGACACGGTGTTAGCAGTACTTAAGTAAAAAATTATAAAGGAAATTTGGTTGTTTATATTATGAAAATAATAAAATTTTCACCTCCGGACATAACGGAACGCGAGGTAAATGAAGTTGCAAAAGTCTTAACTTCAGGGTGGATAACGACGGGACCGAAGACTAAGCTATTTGAAGAAAAAATTGCGGAATATTGTCACACTAAGAAAGCTGTTTGCCTTAATTCGGCAACGGCTTGCATGGAGATGGTACTACGAGTGTTGGGTATTGGGCCTGGCGACGAGGTCATAACCAGTGCATATACATATACGGCCTCTGCAAGCGTAATTTGCCATGTAGGTGCCACTCCAGTGTTGGTCGACACGGGTAAAAATTCTTTTGAAATGGATTATGAAGCACTTGAGAAGGCGATAACTCCTAAGACAAAGGCGATAATCCCAGTTGATTTAGCTGGCAAAATGTGTGACTATGACAAGATTTTTGACGTTGTAGAGAGGAAAAAAGCGCTATTTTGTGCCAATAATGATATTCAAAGGGCTTTTAATCGAGTTGTTGTGTTGGCCGATGCGGCACATGCCTTTGGCGCTGAGTATAAAGAGAAAATTTGTGGTTCAGTTGCGGATTTTACAAGTTTTTCTTTTCATGCCGTGAAGAATTTAACAGCAGCTGAGGGCGGCGCACTTACGTGGAAGTCTTTGGATGGACTTGATGATGACTTTTTATATAAGCAATTTATGTTGTGGTCGCTACACGGACAATCTAAAGATGCACTTGCAAAAACTAAATTGGGCGCCTGGGAGTACGATATACTTTATCCGGGCTACAAGTGCAATATGACCGACTTGATGGCTGCAATTGGTTTGGTTCAACTCGACAGGTATCCACAGCTTTTGGAGAGAAGAAAAGAGATAATAAATAAGTACGACATGGAGCTAAGCGATTTGCCTGTGACGGTTTTACGGCATTTTGGTCCTCAACATAAATCTAGTGGACATTTATACTTAGTTCGTTTAGATGGCAAAACTGAGGAGCAAAGAAATAAATTAATTGAGTTGATGGCACAAAGGGGAGTCGCCACGAATGTGCACTATAAGCCGTTGCCGTTGCTTACGGCGTATAAAAACTTGGGGTTTGACATTAAGAGCTTTCCTAATGCATACGAGATGTATCAAAATGAAGTTACGTTACCGTTGCATACTTTAATGAGCGATGAAGATGTTGAATATGTTGTGGCAGCTTTTAAGGACTGTTTAAAAAGCTTATAGGAAGTACGTACGGCCCACTTGGACGTATAAGGAGTTGAAAATAATTTGAAGAAAACAATAAAAAGCCTTTTTGCGGAGAATTTGCCTAGTAAAGAGTCTGCATTTCGTGTGGCTTACTTTGTGAGCATATTTCTTAGTAGTATCACGTTGTTGGATATTGTCTCAACGGTTTTGGCTGCAGGCGCCATGATTTGGGGATTTTTTCTTTTTAAAAATAGATTAAAAACTAAACTGGAAAGTTTAAAATATGCGAAGGTTATCTTATTGTTTTTATTTTTTGCTGTTATTACGGCGATTATCAATATCAAAATGGATTTTCCAATTAGCTTTCTAGCCGGTCTAGTAATAATTTACCATGCAGCAATTTGTTTCTTTATGTTTTATGGAATGTACGTTGGTGAAGATTTTAGTGAGATAAAAAAAGAAATGTTTTTTTTGTTCAAATTAACGGTAGTTTTGTCAACTTTTTTTGTAACACTAAGTTTTTTACTTTTACTGCTTAGAGATTCTTTTACTGTTGATTTGACATTTCCAATTTTAGAAAATTATGACCATTATGAGCGTATTATTGGAATTGTTAAAAAAACTGATTCTACGCGATTTACTGGTGTTTTTATTAATCCCAATATTTTGGCGTTTGTTTCTGTTGTATCGACAATATTTTGCCATATATTATGTCGCGCGAAGCAATTCTTTTGTGAGACCAAGCCTAAATTAAAATTGTGCTTGGTGGCTTTTGTTGTTATGCTACACTTTGTGGCTTTAGTCTTGAGTGACTCAATTGCGTCGTTTTTGTTTTTAGTTGTTTATATTGTACTTTGGCTGTTTTACAAATTAGTGCTAGAAAATCGAGTTTTCTCTGTAAAAAACATGTTCAAACGAAGCTTGATATTTTTATTAAGTGGATTAATTATTGTTTTGGGCTTTTTTTCGATACGTTCATATTTTCAAAATGGAGCCTCAAACGTTATTGATGATGTTTATTCAGTGATTGCCAATACGACTACTAGAGCTGATATAGATGAAGATATTCATTTTGGGCGGCCAAATTATGAGCTTCGTGAAGGTAGTGGACGACGTAGACTGCTTGAACAAGCAGCATTTATTTTTTCGAAGCATCCGTTGTTTGGTATTGGCAGCACAAATGTGGTTGCTTATGGCGATAAATATTTTGAGACAGGCATTGCTTTTTCGAACTTTCATAATGGGTATGTCTCGATATTAGTTTGTAATGGCTTGGTTGGATTTGTATTATTTATGGCGTTTTTAGTTTTCGTTTTGCGAGATTTAACTCGATTTTTAGTAAAGAATTGTTCTTCAATAAAAAAAGATGTTTTTGTTAATTTGTTAGTTTGTATTTTATCTTACTTAGTTTTTGCTCTTTTTGAGAAGACGTTATTATCTGAAATTAACTTTATGAGTGTGTTGTTTTGGTCTGTGCTAGGTTATGCAGTTACTTATCTGAAACTCGAATGCAAAAGATAGTCCGTGCCAATTTAGCGGATAATAAAAGTTATATTTTCCCAAAGATTTTGAGATAGTATATAATGAAATATAACTTAAATTAAAGGATGAGCTTTTTTGAAGAAAAAAAATATATACAATTTGGTGCTGTCTAGTGTTATGTCGACTTTTATTGTTATGTCAACTTTTTTAAGCATAACTTTACCTATTGGAGGAACGGCAACAACCTTTCATCTGGGAAATATAACTTGTTTACTTGCAGGCATTCTTTTAGGGCCAATATATGGAGGTTTAGCTGCAGCAATTGGTTCACTCGCCTTTGACCTTTTAAATCCAGTGTACATCGCATCTGCACCATTTACAGTTGTATTTAAGTTTACGATGGTTTTTATTTGTGGAGTTATTGCTCATAGCAAAGGTAGAAACGGGGAAGACCCCATGTATAATATGATTGGTGCTATTAGCGGTAACTTAGTTTATGTAATTTTACGAGCCATTAAATGTCTACTTGTAAATTTGTATCTTTTACATATGGAGCCACTCACAGCAATGTTATTAACTTTGAATGGAACATTAGTGTCCATATTTAAAGCAGTTGTTACAGTAACCGTTGTTATGATTTTGGTACCGTTAATCCAACGAAAAATAAAGAGTGTTCGACTAGGGTAGTTTTGATAACGGTTCTATTCCGCTTTAATTTGGCTGAGCCGCTGCGGCCGCGAGGCCAAAGAAAATAAAAATTTATTTTCTTTGTATTTAAAAGTTCAACAAAGTTGAACTTTTAGAATAGCCGAAGACCACAATAGTGGTCTTCGGCGCCTCGCGGCGCGCCTTAGGAGTTGAACCTGCTAAAAGTAGATATAAAATAAATACCGCATGGTCAAGATTATTTCTAGTTCAAACCATGCGGATTTTAATTTTTTAGGATAATTTTTTATGCTTCAATAGAGCAAAAATCAAATTTAATCTATATTTTAACATGTTCTTGAAGGTCAAATGTCGTAGGCTGCTTACGTTATTGGAGTGCCTACGATATTTAATTAGCGGCGATTTAATAAAGGCGACCTTACCTTGTTTTTCGCCGATTAGACCAATCCATTGATCGTGCATTGGTATTTGTTCTGGAAAGGGCAATACCTGATGCAAGAAATCGCGTTTTAAGGCCATGCAGCACCCAATATAGGAATTATGAAGAAGGTTGAATAGAAAACCAGGTGTGCAGTGTCTAAATTTAAAAAACGATGGATGAATAGTGTCTTCTTTATCATTGACTACACAGCAGTCGTGCAAAACGACATCAGCGTGTTTATTTTTAAAGACACTTAGAACATGTGACACTTTGTTGTCGAGCCAAATATCATCCTGATCGCTTAGAAATATGTAATCATTTTGGCAATGTAACAAAGCGTTTTCGAAGTTTTTGATAGCACCATGAGACGGACCACGAAAAATCTTAATTCGACTATCTCGGACAGCCAAGTCGGAGATAATGCGATAAGTGTTGTCCGTACTTTTATCATAAGAAATCACGATTTCGTCGCTGCAACCGAGCTGTTTTAAGATGGATAAAATTTGTTCTTTAATGTATTTTTCACCGTTATAAACGGCCATAGCAACGGAAATTCCCATATTAATTACCCTTATTTAAAAAATTTTTAAATGATGGCAAAATACGATCTTTATTAGATAGCAAAACTGTCATGTTGTTAGTTATAGGCCATGTTATGTTGATATCTGGGTCGTTGTAGATGATACCTCCTTCATTTTTAGGGTCATAAAAGTCGGTACATTTGTATACAAATTCAGCCTCATCGGAGAGAACTAAAAAGCCATGTGCGAAACCAGCTGGAATGTATAACTGGCGTTTATTTTCGGCACTTAGGGTAGCGCCAACCCACTTACCAAAAGTCGGGCTTTCTTTTCGTAAGTCCACGCCAACGTCAAAAACCTCACCTTTGATTACGTGAACCAGTTTACCTTGAGGCTTTTTTGTTTGAAAATGTAGCCCACGAAGCACCCCTTTCTTCGACTTAGACTGATTATCCTGGACAAAATTAGCATCGATGCCAGCGGCTTTAAATTCCTCATAATGATAAGTCTCTAAAAAATAGCCACGGTCGTCACCGAAAACAGTTGGCTCGATGATAAACATGCCATCGATGTCCGTCTTTATAAAATTAAATTTACCCATAAGCAAATTTTGCCCCTTTTTACTTTTTTAATACACAAATAATATCTGCAAGACGCCCTTTGAGAGTAACAGCGTTTGAGTAGTGTTTATTCTCGTTTTTGTAAAGCTCAAGTATCTTAGCAACTTTTTTTTCACTCAACGCTTCCAGCCTCTTTGCGATGAATTGAGCTTTCTCATGGACAACTTTAAGACTTTTGCTATCTAGCAAATCCTCATAAACTTTCATAGCCTTAAAATAGTTGTCTATTTGCTTTGCTTTGTCAAGACGGTTTTCGTAAGCTGCTCGTTGCAAGGCGGAGTTTCTTCCGGTCAGCCCTGGCAGACCAATGGTATTATCAGAGTGTATACGATAGTTTGTAAGGGGAGTGTTAAAAAAGTAAAGCCCGTCCATGAATGCCGCAATCGACGCCAATTCCCAGTCGTGTACACAAGTACTTTGTGTTCGCGAGAGATAAATATCCTTAACGTCTCGAGTAAAAGCGAGAGTACAACCAGGAGATATATTATAACTGCAAATTGTCGATAAATCAATCTTAACGGTTTCAAAGGGCTCAATGCGAAACTTAATAAGATTATTGTTGGAGTGAGTAATTCTTGGGCGTGTACGAATGATATTATCGTTTTCGTCAATGAAAGTAAAACCCGAGCAAATCGCCTTTATGCGGGAATCCGACTCAAAACGATTTAGCATAGCGCCAACTTTCGTTTTATACCAAATGTCATCTTGGTCGCAAAGAAAAATAATATCGCCAGTAGTTTCTTTTATGGCATTTTTAAAATTTTTTGAGAAGCCCACATTTTCTTTATTGCCGTAAAAGTGCCAATTTCTGAGGTGATTTTTCTCGATAAAATCTTTAATGATGTCTACGGTTTTATCTGTGGAGGCATCGTCAAAAATAACTACCTCATCGATGGCACGTCTTTGAAACAAAAGTGAATGTAATTGTTTTAGAATATACTTTTCACCGTTGTAAGTTGTGAGTGCTACAGAAACTTTGCTCATTTTATTTATCTCCGTACATTTTGGTGTAGTAGTCCTTATATTGTCCGTTTGTGATGTTTTCCATCCAAGATTTATTATTAAGATACCACTCGATTGTCTTTTTTATACCCGCTTCAAAGGTAGTTTCTGGCTCCCAACCAAGGTCATTTTTGATTTTATCCGGAGCAATACCATAGCGTCTGTCGTGGCCTTTTCGGTCCTTAACGTATTTTATTAAGGTCTCACTAACCGAGTCATCTACGTAAGTGCGAATATGCTCAATAATTGTCTTAACTATAGTAATATTGGTACGTTCGTTATGACCGCCGACATTATATACCTCGCCGAGCTTGCCGCCATTTATAACCATGTCGATGGCCTTACAGTGATCCTCAACATATAGCCAGTCGCGAACATTAAGGCCGTCGCCGTAAACAGGCAATTCCTTATGTGTTAAGGCATTGTTTATCATCAATGGAATTAACTTCTCTGGGAATTGATACGGACCATAATTATTTGAGCAACGTGTGATATTGATAGGGAACTTATAGGTGTCGAAGTAGGCTGCTACTATTAAGTCAGCGCCAGCCTTGCTCGAAGAATACGGACTGTGAGGGCATAGGGGAGTAGTCTCGGTAAAATAACCTTCTTCGCCAAGCGAGCCATAAACTTCATCAGTCGAGACTTGCAAGAATTTGCAACCCTCACGGTAAGTATCCTCACCGATAGTCCAAAATTTCTTTGCAATATTCAAAAGATTAACAGTACCTTCGATGTTCGTCTTCACAAAAATTTCCGGATTTGCGATGCTTCTGTCAACGTGACTCTCGGCCGCAAAGTTTACCACAAAGTCGATATTGTTCTTTGAAAAAATCTCTTCAATGGCATCTTTATCGCAAATATCTGCGTGAACAAATTCATAATTCTTGTGGTTCTCAATTTCTTTTAAGTTCTCAAGATTTCCTGCGTAGGTTAATTTATCTACGTTTATGATTTTAATATCGCTATATTTTTTCAGCATATAGTGGACAAAATTCGAGCCAATAAATCCCGCGCCACCGGTCACCAAATAAGTTTTCATAGTTGGTTCTCCTTTTTGAGGTTGTTTATATACATAAGTAATGCATCTTGCCAAGGTCTTATATCGTTGCCAACGGTACAACGTAACATCAAGTTGTCGAGGGAGGAGTATTGCGGCCGTTTTGCCTCGCGAGGAAATTCATCCGTAGTGCAAGGTAAGACATCGCACTTGAATCCCGCATACTTAACAATCAACGAAGCAAATTCGTGCCAAGAAGCCTCTCCGAACCCTGTGCAATGATACACACCATAGTTTTCTGTAGATGCAAGTTTTAAAATATGGTGCGCTAAATCGTTGGCATTAGTCGGATTACCAATCTGGTCGCTTACCACTTTAATTTGCTCTTTTTCTTTTGCTAAGTTTAAAATTGTTTTTACAAAATTCTTACCGACATAGCCATACAGCCAAGCAGTCCGAACAATAAAATATTTTTTTGTTTGCTCGCGCACATACTGCTCACCAAGTAGCTTTGACTTACCATATACGCTTTCTGGTGCACAGATATCCCACTCACGGTAGGGAGCGGTTCCGTTGCCAGCAAAGACATAGTCCGTCGAGATGTGTACCAATTTAGCGCCGATATTGTTGCAAGCTATCGCCAAATTTAGAGGGCCAATAGCATTTACTTTCATTGCAAGTTCTAGATTAGTTTCGCAGCCGTCAACGTTAGTCATAGCGGCGCAATTTATTACTATATCGGGACGAATTTTTTCAAAAAAAGCATTTACATTTTCTGCGTTAGTTATATCAAGTGTTTCCGTGTCTGTAGCAACAACGTCACAATTTTTATATTGCGCGTCAATTTGACCAATTTCGCTAGTCTGAGTCTTTAAAATAGTTGTTAACTCGTTACCAAGTTGGCCGTTTGCGCCGGTTATAAGTATCTTCAAAAAAATTCCTCCAATTAGTTAGTGCCTCACGTTATATCTTTCAAGTCAAGCCGCTCCAACTCCGGCCGCGAGGCCAAAGAAAATAAATTTTTATTTATTTTCTTTGTGGTCAAAAGCCCAACTTTGTTGTGCTTTTGACTGGCCGAAGGCCCCTTTGGGGCCTTCGGCGCCTCGCGGCGCGGTGGCGCCGAAACATTTTTAGTAAGGAGCTCCATCAAATTAACTTTACGTACTAGGAACGGGCTCGGTAGCTATTTTATAAAGGTATTGACCATACTCAGTTTTCCTCAAACGCTTAGCTAATTTAATAAGCTCATCTTTCGTAATAAAGCCAGCGCGATAAGCGATTTCCTCGATACATGCTATGTATAAGCCTTGCCTTGTTTGAACGGCCTCGACAAAATTAGCTGCTGCCAACATTGCGCGGTGAGTTCCGCTATCTAGCCAAGCCATGCCTCGACCAAAAAGCTCCACCTTTAATTTTTTTCGCCGTAAATACTCATTATGAATAGAAGTAATCTCAAGTTCGCCACGAGCAGAGGGTTTTACATTTTTCGCAATCTCAACAACGTTATTATCAAAAAAGTAGAGGCCAGGAATAGCGTAATCAGATTTTGGCACTTTAGGTTTCTCTTCAATGGATAATACGTTCCACTCTTTATCGAACTCAACAACACCAAAATCTTTAGGGTTGCCGACGTGATAGCCGAAAATGGTTGCGCCTTCCTTGCGTGAGGTAACTTCTTGCAGGCGCTCGGTGAAATTATATCCGTAAAAAATGTTGTCGCCGAGAATTAAGCAGACGTTATCATTCCCGATGAACTTTTCTCCAACAATAAATGCGTCCGCAAGACCACGAGGTTCTTCTTGTACTGCATAATCAAAATGAACACCAATTTGCGAGCCATCGCCGAAAAGCTCCTTATACAATGGCAAATCTCTTGGTGTCGAAATAATTAAAATTTCACGGATACCCGACAATAGCAAAGTCGACAATGGATAGTAAATCATTGGTTTGTCGTATACGGTCAACAGTTGTTTTGAAACAGCCAACGTGGATGGATACAAACGAGTACCTGAACCGCCGGCTAAAATAATGCCTTTCATTGAGAATCGCTCTCCTTGTTATGCCATTTATGAAAATATTTTAACATAGAACTGACATGAATACAAAGGTATTTAAAATTTTTAGAGCTTGTCCGTGCCCAGGTGTGCGTGGCACAAATTGAGGGATGCAACATAGTTTTACCGTACTTTTTTGCCCGTCGAGTTAAGTCTGCGTCCTCGAAATACATAAAAAAGCGTTCATCAAAACCGTTTAGCTTTTTTAAGATGCTTGTCCTAATTATAATAAAACAACCGGTGCAAAAATCAATCTCCGTTGGTCTCTCGAAAGCAATATTTTTGCAAGTATATTCATCTCGCCAAGTTTTGAAAATGCCACCAAAGCGCTCAAGACGTCCACTAACCAAATATTTAAATTGAGGCACCTTTTTCGGCAAATCTTGACGAGAACCATCGACATTTAATATGTTAGGTGTCACGATAGCCACTTCTGGATTTTCTTGCAAATACGTGGCTAAATCGCCAATAACATCGGTATTAAAGGTGATGTCTGGATTTAAGAAAACATGAAAATCAGAATTTATTTTGTCTAAAACTTGATTATGTCCAGCGCCAAAGCCCTTGTTTTTCGACAATTTTATAATTTTAACTTTAGGGTAATATTTTTGAACCCAATACACAGTGCCGTCGGAAGAATTATTATCTACGACAAATGTTTCAATTTCGCAATTTTTTGAGTTTTTGTATAAGCTTTCAAGGGCGAGCAAAATGTTGCTGGCGTTATTATGAGTTACAATGCTAATTGATATTTTTTTCATTAACATCTCTCTTTTAACAAATTTTGACACAGAAGATAAAATGGTCCGAGTGACTGGAATTGAACCAGCGGCCTCTTGAACCCCATTCAAGCGCGCTACCAATCTGCGCCACACCCGGATAAACTCTTTTACAATAATGAATTCTATAATGGTTTTGTACTTATGTCAAGTGAAAAGTAGTTAAGGGAGTGCCATATTTGATATCTTTTTTTGAGGCTTGCCGCTCGGGCCGCGAGGCCAACGAAAATAAATATTTATTTTCGTTGTGGTCCACAGCCCAACTTTGTTGCGCTGTGGACTGGCCGAATGCCTTAG
>JAZQHA010000133.1:0-7417 GCA_045540315.1 Acutalibacteraceae bacterium
CGAGTAGCCCAATCGCAATGACATTAATTCTTCATATGGATTAATAGAAAATACTATTTGGAACAATTCTGAATGGTGGGTGAAAGTTGTAGGTACCCAATCCTACGTGAGACTTGGTTCTTTGGAACTGGGGCCAGAAGTTAGAGGTCGCTCCTCGAAGCTCAGACTGTGTCTCCTCACTGATTGAATATATGCGAGATTACGGACGTAGGGCGAAGGTCCGCGTGTTATTGAGATATTAAATGAGGTCCTCCTGGTAATTGAGGGCACCCTTTAAAGCATAAACTTACCATTATATTTGGGTCAGTCGCTTAGTGGCAATAGCAGCGGGCTGTAAACCCGCCGGGTTTCCCTACGTTGGTTCGAGTCCAACCTGGCCCACCATAAAATGAATAGTGTCGATGCGAATATAGGCGGGGCGATGGCGGTTACCCAAGTCCTCGTTAGGGTGAGAGCGCGAGAACTGCTCCTATGGCTGTAGGTTCTTGTCACTATTTGAACTTAATAAGGGATGATAACCTGTGGACTGAGTGTGAAACGATATATCCCGCACCGTGCTGAAACGTATCAGATATTAAGTTCGACGTACCTCAAACGTTATTGAAGGTGAAGGTTTGCTCATATATCTTTATTAAAAACAATATGAGTGCTTGTTGGCGAATAAAGCCGGCTGGTAGCTATCTGCGGAAAGGATAACGCAGAAAAATAATAGGTAGGCATAATATATAGTGTTATATTAAATAGTTTTAAAATCTTATATCTCAATGTGCTGAAATAAATTTCCTATTAATTTATAGATGAAACACCGATATAAGTAAAATTCCGTATTAAATATAAGTAATCCCGATGGAAAGAAGCTCGATGAGTAAGGTAGGTAGTATATGGCGACCAATAGGTTAGCGTATATAAAGTAGGGAGCACGATGATTTAATACGGAATTTTTATATTAAAATTTGATTTTTATAAAAATTTTTCGTATAATATATATAAAGACTCAAACAGCAATTTTTATCAATAACAATCTTTTAAATTGTAGTAGTTGAATATGAGTCTTGATATGCCGGAGTAGCGTAATTGGCAGCGCAACTGACTTGTAATCAGTAGGTTGTGGGTTCGACTCCCATCTTCGGCTCCAGGGCAGTCCGCAGAATCCAAGAGAGAACGAAATATGACGTCTTTTCTTAGTACCTTTTGGAAGACAAAAAGTGGCTATAGTGACAGCGGATACAACACCTGCCTGCCATAAATTCCAATAGAAAGGAAGTATAATTATGAAATGTGGAGCAATATTCTCTGGTTATGATGCCCGAGATTATAAACTTGTTTATACTGCTTCAACTGCGGATTTCCCCAAAGAATTTGAGCTTCAAATGAGAGGTATTAAAAATTAGGGTGCTGTTGGAAGTTGTGTAGCACATTCTCTATCTAGTATTATTGAATACTATAATTATAATCAAACTGGAGACCCAAGTGAAATGAGTGTTGGTTACATTTATGGTAATCGTAAAACCTCAGATTATAAGGATGAAGGTATGATTATGCGTGATGCTCTTGAAGCAGTTCGCAAATATGGTGATGTTCGTAAAGATTTATTTCCATATAACGAAGAAGTCCCTTATGTAATTGATTTATTTGAGAGACAAAGTAGAACCTTATTTAAAGAAGGTTATCCAAACCGTATTAGCCAATATTGTCGTGTTGATAGTCCTAATGCTATTAAGTCTGCATTAATGGCTGGTAATCCAGTTTTAATGGCTATGACTTGGTATGCTGATATGGAAGTTGTTGATGGCGTTCTAGTAACTGACCAGCTTGGCTGGGAAGGTGGACATTGTATGTTTATTTATGGTTGGGATGAACGCGGTTGGAAAGTTCAAAATTCTTGGGGTAGTGATTGGGGCAATCAAGGAACTATGATTGTACCTTATGATTATTACATTGAAGAATTTTGGATTGTCAATGATGATATTATTGAGAACACTGAAGTTAAAAAGCCTTTTAATTCTAAATTTGGTAGAGTAGTAGCAAAAGTTGTAAATAAATTTAATAAGATTTTTAAAGAATAAATAGGAGATTAATTATGTTTGACGAGAGCAAGTATAAGGTCATCAGTTATGATGAGAAGAATCCGGATGGTTCTTTCCGGTGTCATGTTGTTTGTGCAATGTCTACCTACGCAGGTAAGACTGTTAAGGGTTATGCTAAGCTAAATCCAGAAGACCAGTGGGACTGGGAGAAGGGTAAGGCTCTAGCAATCGCTCGTTGCAATGCTAAGATTGCGGAAAAGCGCAACAAGCGTGCTATGAGTAAGGTTGCTGAGGCTCAGGATATTCTGGATAGTGCTGTTGAATATCTAAATGATATGCTGGCATATTGTGCAGACTCTGCTGATGAATATGCTTCTGCTAAGGCTCATGTAGCTACACTAATGTCTAAGATGTAAATATAGAAGGGGCATTTGCCCCTTCAATAGAGCTATGGGCAGTTGGTAGAGTCTGGCTTATTACACTAGTTTTGAAAACTAGCGGGGGTTAATAGCCCTCCGGGGGTTCAAATCCCTCACTGCCCGCCAAGTGCGTAGTCCAACAGTAAAGAGACAAAGGAATAAATAGCCTTATAGTGGAGGTTGACTGAGCCCTCCCGCACTAGATTAAATAATGGAACAAGACTAAATGCCTGGGAAGTCTCCAAGAATTGGTGTCTACACCGAGTCTAGTTTTTAAACTCAGAGGATTACCTAATTTAATAAGGAAGGATGATTTTATGATTAGTGCTAGAAATAGAGATTTATCCAAAAGAAAAGCATTAAGAAAGCGTCGTATTGCGGATGAAGTTTATCGCAATCATGATAGTCAGGGTAATTATACTCCTTATTATGATAATCTTCATCAGTATTCAAAGAATAAAATCCACTGTTCCTGCCCTATGTGTTCTGCTAAGACTCGCAATAAAGGCAAGCGTAGACAGAAAGTTAATGGCTGGTACCCTTCTGTAAATTACAAACATAGTGACCTGCGGAAATTGATTCGCTTGAACTACGAAGATGGCGAAGAAGAAGTCGCGTAAGCCACGCCCGCAGCCTCCTAACTATTATTGGTATGATACTGATGGCTGTTGGGATTGTCCAAACAGAAATGGTTGTTCTGGATGTAAAAGATTAAAAACTTATATTCATGAACAACAAAGGACAAAAAGAAAAGTTGAGCGAGAGTTAAAACGAATGCTTGACAATTATTAAAAAATTTGGTATAATATATATATCAAAGATAAGGGAAAAGTTTCCCTTTTCCCTTATTAAATTTATATATTGCGGGTTAGTATATTGGCTAGTGCACTGGTCTCTAAAACCGGATGACTGGGTTCGAGTCCCAGACCCGCCGCCATAAATAAAAATTTGATTTTTAAAAAAAAATATGATATAATATTTATATAAAGAATAAAGGCTCACACAGCAAAATCCTTTTAACATCAATTCACATAAAATGAATTAAATATCCTTCCAAGATATAATAGAAGTTAAATAGAGCCTTGTAATTAAAAATTTGCCCGTGTGGTGAAATAGGTAGACACAAGGGACTTAAAATCCCTCGCCCTAAACAAGCGTACCGGTTCGAGTCCGGTCACGGGCACCAAGAGTTGGCTGACTTGAAGGCTAATTCTCAAAGAAAGGAATGATTCCAATGTGGAGGTTTGCAGCCTTCTAACTATCCAATAAGGAGGTTAGAAGTAATGAGCCGTTCATATAAGAGAACTCCCCGAAGTGGGGATAAAAAAGATAAGTTCTTTAAAAAATACGAGAATCATCGGTTGCGGGAACTACCTTTTGAGGATACCTTAAATCACAATGCTTATAAAAAACATGGTGAAGGTTGGAATATATGCGACTATGAGACAGTCGGCATTTCTTTTGAAAGATATTGGTGTCGTCTTAAAAGAAGATTCCAAAATAAACCCGAACTTCTTGGTACAAAAGAAGAAGCTTATCTTGAGTATCTTAAGTGGTTTATACGAAAATAATTGATTTTATAAAAATTTTTTGGTATAATATATAAAGAAAGTAAAGAAAAACTTTCTCCCCTTTCTTTAAATTCCTATCTCCATGCGGAAGCCTGCGTTCCCATTGCGGGCTTTCCTTATGCAGGTGTAGTACATCGGCTAGTACGCCGGCCTTCCAAGCCGTATAGGTGGGTTCGATTCCCATCACCTGCTCCAATAATTCTTATCCAGGTGTTTGATACTGGACCTTAAAAGGGATAGAAGCTGGTTCGAATATTTCAAATTCCGTTATGCAGCGCGCGAAACCACGGATAATAAGAATTATAAATAGAGATAAATCAATGAGAGCCTAACAGCAAATTTTTTATCTATATAATAAGATGAAAAAGAGTTACTCATAGTAACAATAATTTTAATGCAAATGTTCAAGATTTAGATTGGATGATGTATTTAGATACTAATAGGCTCGTCAATAAGAAATAATAGAAGCGCAATAGATGTGGCTCTCGAAATTTAGCATAGATTGTGAACAAGTTATTTCTTGGCGAGTTAAATAAAATAAAAAATTATATTAAAATAAAAAATTAAAAATAGGCACATACAGCAAATTATGTAAAGACAACTGCTATCTGATTAATAGCTCCATTTCTAGGACGTGTGTTCGCACAAGTCTTAATATTTTACATATAGTGCCTAGTTTTTTATGCGCCGGTAGCTCAGTTGGTAGAGCACCGCCCTTTTAAGGCGGGAGTCCTGGGTTCGAGTCCCAGCCGGCGCACCAGAATCAACCTTGAATCCTAGGATAAGAGAGAAATTCTCCAAGGTTGTCCTCGAAAGAGGAGCGCGAGTAGAAGATTACAGTATTGACTAAGTGGCAATCGGGTGGCTAGAAATTAGACCCGACCTAAGCAATAAAATTTATTCTACTCGCTATTTTTTCTTTCTATGAAAGGTATTTTTTAATATTTTTATGAAAATAAATATTGATAAAGAAATTGATGCTCATCGTTGTCCTACAATTTTATTCTGTACTGTAGCAACAACTTCTTATGAAGAATGGGAACGTGAGCATATGTGTTATCTCTGTTGGCGAGATTATTGTAAAGAACATAATATTGAAATTATTTATGATTAAATGCCCGTTTAGCTGAGTAGGTTTTAGCACCAGACTCTTAATCTGGGGACGAGGGTTCAAATCCTTCAACGGGCACCAGGGAAGCCTGTAGAGCCCGCAGATGGAAGCAAAAATCTACCGTTTACCTAAATTACGAGAAGATTTAGGGGGCTTTGTGAGATGAAGCAGTGCTCCCATGGCGCGGAGAAATCTCACCTCTTAGACACGTAAGAGTATCCATCGAGTCGTGTCGCCCCTTGGCGAGTGCCAACTTCTCCCTAAGTTGGAAACGTTTGCGGAATTAGCTCAGTTGGACAGAGCGCGTGGCTACGAACCACGAGGTCAGGAGTTCGAGTCTCTTATTCCGCACCAGAATTAACCTAATTAAACCGTTCTTAGTTAATAGATTCTAAGTCATCGGGAACCAAAACGATGGGGTTAATTCGGCAATGAAGCAGTGTCTCGTCATGGGAGTAGCTGTGGAGCCACTATCAGAGTTAGCAAGGTCCAAGTAATGAGGAGATAGCTTTTATCCATGACTACACCTTGAATGGGTGAAAAACTTGCACTAGCGCCGTAAGGCGCATTTGGTTCCATAGTTCAGCTGGTTAGAACCCCCGGCTCATATCATGCAATACCATATCTATAAATAATTATGGATACTAATATTAAAGGTATTATAACTGAATTAAAATGTAAAACTTATTTTTTGGAATTGGGATATACAGTATCTACTCCAGAAAATCCAGCGAGATATGATTTTATTTTAGATACGGGTAATCAACTTTTAAAGATTCAAGTTAAAACCTGTAATTCTGATGGAGAAAAATTAAATTTCGCAACTTGCTCAAGCCATTTCGTAAATGGTAAAGTCACTCACACACATTACAAAAATGATAATATTGATTATTTTTGTACTTGGTTTGAAAACGAATGCTATTTAGTGCCTGTTTCTGAGTGTGGGAAAACTGAAAAAAATTTACGATTAATTCCTACTAAGAACGGGCAAGTAAAAGGTATTAGTTTTGCCAAAGATTATATTGCTAAGGAGGTTCTTAGTAATAGATAAGTGAGCAAGATATGAACCGGGTTGTCCTAGGTTCGAGTCCTAGTGGAACCACCAGACCTTTAAAGTGTTCGTTAAGGCCACGGCCCCTCGGACCGCCCGCCCTTAAAAGAAAGATAAAAAAGATAAGTCGGGTAGGAGGGCAGTAGGTACCCTGCCCAATATCCCCGTATAGTTTAATGGTAGAACACCCGGTTTATACCCGGCATAGTCTCCAGATTAGAGAGCAATCCTGGTTCGAGTCCAGTTGCGGGGACCATATTCCAAAAGAAAGGAATTTTATATGAAACTTACAAAGATTTAGGAAATCGAAGCTTTTCAAGCAGCAATTGCTAAGTGCCGAGGCGATGTATGGTTGATTTCGCCCCATGGTGATAAGTATCAGTTAAAATCCCTGTTCTCTCAGTATCTTGCTTTTGGTAAGTTGCTTGGTGAACATGGTGATGAAATGGAATTATTTTGTCAATTTAAAGAAGATGAAATCCATTTTATGAAATTTTTCTATGAAAATCCTAATGTGCTATAAGCACATTAATTTGGCAGAGTAGTGAAGTGGTAACACAGGGGCCTGCAAAGCCTTAATCGTCAGTTCAAATCTGACCTCTGCCTCCATTAACATAAGTTAAAATAAATTTTCCTCTTGTCCAAGAGGAACCAATGTGAAAAAGGAGATTAATATGAATAAGTTTTTGAATGGTCTGTCTAATGGTTCCAATTATACTCTGACTGAGAATGGCGCTGTCACTCATAAGAGTACTAAGTCTGACCTGTTGGATATGTTCGCAATGGGTGCTGCAATGCGTACTCGTAGTGATGAGGACGTCATTCTGATGTTCCGCAAGGCTTTCTCTGAGAATCCTACTTATGCACTGAAGTGTTTGTTCTACATTCGTGACGTGCGTGGTGGACAGGGTGAGCGTCGTTTCTTCCGAGTATGTATGAAGGACCTAGCTAAGAACCATACTGAGGCTGCTATGCGTAATCTGCGTCATGTGCCTGAGTTTGGCCGCTGGGATGACCTATACGTATTTGTCGGCACTCCTCTGGAAGCTGCCGCTCTGAATATTATGAAGGAGCAGCTGGCTCTGGATATCCAGTGCAAGACTCCTTCTCTGTTGGCTAAGTGGCTGAAGTCTGAGAACACTAGTTCTGCAGAATCTCGTCGTCTGGCTAACATTACCCGTGAAGCCATGGGTATGACTCATAAGCAGTATCGTAAGACTCTTTCTGTTCTGCGTGCT
>JAZQHA010000134.1:0-2098 GCA_045540315.1 Acutalibacteraceae bacterium
GGATGGTGCTATGCGCAAGGTCAAGGCGTTGAAAAGGATTTGGCAGAGGCGGTGAAGTGGTACCGTAAATCTGCTGAACAGGGACTTGCCAACGCACAGTCCAACCTTGGCATGAGGTATTATACTGGTACAGGCATAGAAAAAGATGTGGCGGCAGCGGCCAAGTGGTGGCGCAAGTCCGCCGAACAGGGAGATGCCTACGCACAAAACAAACTAGGATATTGCTATTTCCAAGGTGAGGGAGTGGAAAAGGATTTAAAAGAGGCAGTGAAGTGGTTCCGTAAGTCGGCTGAGCAGGGTGATGATGACGGACAAATGATACTAGGAGTCTGTTATTTTGGAGGTAAAGGTGTTCCGGAAGACATAGAAGAGGCTTTCAAATGGCTTAGTAAATCTGCTAAGCAAGGTAATAAAGGCGCAAAGGCGATGCTGGAAAAACCAGAGTTTAGTTTGGTTAGAGTTGCTAGAGGAAGTCTTGATGATATTGAGGCGGGAGAGGGTTGTTTGCAGAAATTGAGGGAGTTCAAGAAAGACGGACGGTTTAATGTTGAGGTGAGTACTCCTAGGGATATGCTTGTTGTTAAGGGGTTGTATATTGGTATGCCTGTAGACGATGCCGTGGTCGCGTGTGGAAAGATAGCCATAACTTCCGATGACTATCTGGTAGTTGATAACAGGATGCTAAAAGAAGGAAAGTGGGCGCAGTACAAAGTGCTCAAGGAAAAGATGAAGGGTTGTGACGGAGTGTGCGTATTTTCATGTAAGGGTACTAAAACGTTTCAAGACGCAATACTATTGTGTGTAGTCCGTTTGGATGGGCATGAAAATGTACGCCAAATTTTCTTCACGAAGACAGGAATGGACGAAATCTTCAAAGCGAAAAAGATGACAACAGAGGAATTTGCTACAGCACTTGTGGACAATTACCAGGAACTTCCTTCTTTGAGTAAAAAAGTCAATGAAAAGAAACAGAATGGAGCCGATATCCGGGAGTATCGGTGGACGTGCACCACCAGAGGATATAATGTGGAACTCTACGAAAATACAATAATAGTAGAAGGAAGGGAGATCTCTCTTCAAGACTACAAGACGATTATGGCTAATGATCCAAATGCGCTTGGCTTAGCTTTTGGAGAGAGTTTGTTTCATAAGTATTTTTGTATCGGTGCGAATGCTAGGAAATCGAGTGGGACATTTGATTGAAATGTCAATAATGCGATGATTAGTACTAACATCCAGGCCTCCAGAAAGGGGGTCTGGATGATTGTTGCTGAATGCAGAAATCAAAAAAGCATTAGCTTAAAATCGCAGTTGGTCCATCGTCAGAGGTCGGCTGAAAACAAGGGCTGCGTAGAGGTGTCGCACTTGCTGGTGCCCATCACGCCGGGGGCGTTGACGTCGACGCCCTTGCCGACGAGCCACTGCGCGACGGCGAGGCGGTCGTATCCAGCTGCAAGCGCAAGCTGCGCGGGGCCGAACTCGGCCTTGGCGTCCGCCAGGACATCCAGCACGTCGCGGCTGCCCGCGATGCAGGCCGCGTCCATTGCGGTAAGGGAATTTGCGTTACTCAGCTTGACGTCCGCATTTGCCTTTATGAGCGCGGAGACGAGGGGCTTCTGGTTCCTGCGCACCGCGATGAAGAGCGCGGTCTCGCCGGCCTTGTTGGTCTTGTTCACGTCGTTCTTGGCGAGCATGGCCTTGATGACGGAGAGGTTGCCGCTGCGCACGGCGTAGTGGAGGGCGGTGTCGCCCTCGGCGTCGGCAACGGTGAACTCGGCATTGGCGGCGGCGAGCTGCTTCAGCAGCGAGGTGTGCCCGGTCTGGATGGCCAGCAGAAGGGCTGTGCGCCTGAGCGGGTCGCGGTCGGAGACTCCGTTGACCTCCGCGCCGAGCTCCAGGGCCTTGGAGACCACGGCTGGCTGGTCGAGGTAGGTGCCGCCGAGCAGCATTGTCGTCGCCTGGTCGGGCGTGATCTTCTTTTCAAGCTTCAGCAGGCGCATCGTGCGGGCGTATTCGCCGAGGAGCGCGTTCACGTTCTGGTCGGCCTCGGGGCCGCTCGCGCCGAGCTGCCTGGCTATGGCGTTCTCGGCCATCGACC
>JAZQHA010000135.1:0-2167 GCA_045540315.1 Acutalibacteraceae bacterium
CGTGCAGGAACTGCATGAGTTCAACCCCATGCTCGGCCACCGCGGCTGCCGCCTCGGCATCGATTACCCCGAAATCACCGAAATGCAGACCCGCGCCATCATCGAGGCCGCCATCGAGGTGCAGGAGGAAGAAGGCATCGAAGTGAAACCCGAAATCATGGTCCCCCTCGTGGCCTTCAAGCGCGAGCTCGACCTGCAGAAGGAAATCATCGACCGCGTGGCTGCCGAGGTCTTCGCCGAGAAGGGCCGCAGCATCACCTACAAGGTCGGCACCATGATTGAGATCCCCCGCGCCTGCGTCACCGCCGATGAAATTGCCGAAACCGCCGAGTTCTTCTCCTTCGGCACGAACGACCTCACCCAGACCGGCATGGGCATGAGCCGCGACGACTCCGGCTCTTTCCTGCCCCACTACCGCGACCTCGAAATCGTGAAGACCAACGTCTTCGCCAGCATCGACCAGGACGGCATCGGCAAGCTCATGCAGATGGCCGAAAAACTCGGCCGCTCCACCCGCCCCGGCATGAAGATGGGCATCTGCGGCGAACACGGCGGCGACCCCGCCTCCGTCAAGTTCTGCCACAAGATCGGCCTCACCTACGTCTCCTGCTCGCCCTACCGCGTGCCCACCGCCCGCATCGCCGCCGCCCAGGCTGCCCTGGCGGATGCGAAGTAAAGGCTCCTGGCCGGTAAAAATCGGCACAATTTCAAGCAGCGCTGGTTCACACCAGCGCTGCTTTTGTTCTTTTGATAGCCAGACACAGTTGTTATTATGAGCCAACTATAGAATCAAAATCCCCAGAACTTCTTTTCATACAACGTCGTACGGCGCCCGTCAAATGTTGTTAATGCAGTCTTGACGTCCCCATCTCTAATTGATATAGTGTACTCATGCTTATATTTCTGGATGAAACATTCCGTGTCCGGCTAGACAAATACGGCAGAGAGATTCCCTTTGGCGCCCTGTGTGGAGTAGGCATACCGATTGAGTCGTATACGAAAGTCGCAAACGCCGTGTTCAAACTCAAGCTGGAAACAATGGGCAAGGAGTATGCAGAGGATAAAGAAATTAAGGGCAAGAAACTTTTAAACAACCGTACGTTCAGGCTAATGGAAGCCAATCCTGAGGAACCTCAGAAAAATATTCAATTTGTCAGCGACCTGCTTGACGTACTACGCCGCAACAAATTACCAGTTTTTGGATGTGTATGCTATGACCAGCAACACAGAGATTTCACCTGTGAAAATGATGCTCTACTTGATAGCACATTCAAAAGCCTGTGCGAGCGGATTAATATGTACATGAAGAGAGAACACCAGGACAAAAAAGCAATTCTTGTGTTCGACAACAGAGATTCCGGAACAGACGAACGTAATGCGCGCGCGGTTACTAACTTTCTTGTACGGAGTGGTAATGGACGCGCGATGCGGTCATCAATACTTGAAGTTCCCATGTTTGCTATTTCGCAAGCCAACAATGTCGGTCTTCAACTGGCAGACCTTGTAACCACTATCATCGGTATTTACGCAACCGGAGAATCGGGTGTGTCCGACCTATACAACCAGTTACATCGCCAGTTCTATAACTGGAAAGACAATTACGGACGTGCAATGAGCACTCTCCGGTGGATAGATCCGCAGAAACTCTGTCCCAGAAAACAATAAAAAAAGACGCTGGCCTTGGGTTTCCCCATACGCTTGCCCGGGCAGGACAAACCTCCAACGTCGCACTCAGCCTATACCCAGAAAATCATTTTGTCAAGATTTAATTACCAGAAACCCCATTTTTTAACACACGTGTCCCAAAGTTTGAGAAAGCTGCCCGATAAATTGGAATTTGCAGAGTAGTTTGCGGAGCGTCAGCATAGCGGTATTTGGAGCCCGCAGGGCGGCATAATCATAGCCCAGCGTGGAGCCGCAACGCGGCGGAACGCTGGGTTTGGAATAAAAAACGACCGGAACCCCGACCAACGTGGAGGGGTGACAGGGAAGCGCAGCTAAAACGCCTGGCCATAGCTTCTGCCACCCACTCCGCTACGCTCCGGGGTTCTGATATGTTTTTCATTTTACCCTGGGTTCCGCTGCTGACGCAGCTCCACCCAGGGCTATTATTGTGTCGCCCTCTACGAGGGCTCAAAATTCCTCGGGCTTTCAGCCCGACAAAGTC
>JAZQHA010000136.1:0-3492 GCA_045540315.1 Acutalibacteraceae bacterium
GTGCAAAATCTATCCTAATACTGAGTTCTTGTATCGAGAGTATGCTGTCATGCAGCCCTTGCAGCGTAGCTATTCCATTACGGAGGAAAGCATACAGGCCATGCTGCAGGCCGGTGCTCTCAAATCGCTCTGGGATGCCGCAGCTGTAGCTGAGCTGGAGGAACTGGGCACTACCATCTCTGCAAAGGATAAGCAGAAGCTGGAGGGATTCTACGAAAC
This sequence comes from Acutalibacteraceae bacterium, assembly GCA_045540315.1. Classification (GTDB taxonomy): domain Bacteria; phylum Bacillota; class Clostridia; order Oscillospirales; family Acutalibacteraceae; genus CAG-557. Next base: position 220 of record JAZQHA010000136.1, read on the forward strand.
CAAGCCCCTCTATGATTCCATCTTGGACTCATTGAAATCTGCCTGCAAAACTCAGAAATGGCTATCTCTGGAGGAGTTCGCCCCCGTGCTGGCAAAAGTTCTGTCCGCAGAAACGTCTGACAAGAAGCTGTTACAGAAGATAGCGGATGGACTTTCCATTATGGACAAATCTGCTGTCATTCAGCGCGATAAGAAAGGAAAAATCCTGTACGACAAGGACACGAAAGACACCGAGATAGTCAAATGGGATGAAACTATTGAGGACTACATGGCTCGCGATGTGCTCCCCCATTTGCCCGACGCTCAATGGTTCTGGGAGGAAAACACAACTGCCAAGAAGCCGGTAATTAAATGCGGAGCTGAAATCCCGTTTACCCGCTACTTCTACCGCTATCAGGAACCCACGCCGTCAGCGGAACTGGAAAAGCAGTTCATTGAACTGGAACAGTCTGTTGCGTCTCGTATTGCGAACCTCTTCCGTAGCTGCTGATATGAGGGAAAAGAAAGACAGCGGTGTAGAGTGGATTGGGGTAATCCCCAATCACTGGCACATCAAAAAAGTAAAATACTTGTTTGAAATAGTAAAAAGAATAGCCGGAAGTGAGGGATTCGATATTTTGTCTGTTACCCAAAAGGGGCTAAAAATAAAAGACATATCGAGTGGAGAGGGACAAATTGCAGAAAATTACAGTAATTACCAGTTTGTATATCCTAATGATTTCGTAATGAATCACATGGACTTGATAACAGGTTGGATAGATGTTTCCCAATTATTTGGTGTCACGAGTCCAGATTATAGAGTGTTTCGGCTGATGGATAGAGAATCGCATAACATAGGTTTCTTCAAATATGTGATGCAAAATTGCTATTTAAACAGAATTTTTTACTCTCGAGGACAAGGCGTTTCTAGCATGGGACGATGGAGATTACAAACATTTGTTTTCAATAATTTTGATATACCGATACCACCACTCAAAGAGCAACAGTCCATCTCAGATTTCCTCGACAACAAGTGCGCGGAGATAGATGCTCTCATGGAGGATATTCGAGCGGAGATTTCGACCTTGGAGGAGTACAAAAAATCCGTCATCACGGAAGCCGTGACCAAGGGGCTTAATCCCGATGCGGAAATGAAGGATAGCGGTATTGCCTGGGTAGGAGAAATCCCTGGGCATTGGGAAATCGTAAATCCTAAATCACTCTTTACCCTACGTAAAGATAAAGCTTTTTCTGGACAACGACAATTAACTGCCAGTCAACAATATGGAGTTATATATCAGGATGAATATATGAATCTTACGGGTAATAAGGTTGTTATTGTAGAAAAAGATTTTGATATTCTAAAACAAGTCAAAGCTGGTGATTTTGTTATCAGTATGCGCAGCTTCCAAGGAGGACTCGAATATAGTCCTTATGACGGGTCTATAAGTTCGGCATACAACATGCTTATTCCTAATACTGCCCGAGTCCATAATTCTTACTATAAATGGCTGCTTAAATCGCCCGGTTATATTAGCGCATTGCAAAGCACATCTAACCTAATTCGAGATGGGCAGGCCATGCGCTACTCAAACTTTGCAAAAGTGCCTCTACCAAGTCTACCGCTTAAAGAGCAACAAACGATAGCGGATTATCTCGACCCCAAATGTGCCGAGATAGAGGCTACCATAGCAGAAAAGCAAAAACAGCTTACTATTTTAGAGGAATACAAGAAATCCCTTATCTACGAATACGTAACCGGTAAGAAAGAAGTTCCAACACTATGAATGAAGTATTAAGCGAAAAAGATTACCAGAAGTACCTGCTGAAGCGGCTGGAAGAAAATGGCTACAAGATACGCTCTGCTAAGAAGTATTGTCGCCTGACTGCTCTGGACGAAGAGATGCTTTTCCGCTTCTTTGAGGCTACTCAGCCGGAAAAGATGACAGAGCTTCGCAAGATATACAAAGGCAGTCTCGAAGATACCATTCTTGGGGTTATCGGAAACGAGGAAACAAGAAGCAAGGGCAGCCGTCTGGAGGTGCTGAAGAATGGTGTAGATATCAATCACATCCATCTGGATTTGATGTACACCCGCCCCGCCACTGATTATAACACAGAGCTTCTGAAAAAATACCGCAGTAATATATTCAGTGCTGCTGAAGAAGTATGGGCCAGCGATGAGGAACGAGTGGATGTGGTCTTGTTCCTGAATGGCTTTGCCATCATGACCTTTGAGCTGAAAAGCAACGCCGCCGGGCAGTCCTATCAGGATGCCATTGCTCAGTACCGCGAGGAGCGCAATCCTAAGACCAGGCTTTTCCAATGGAAGAGCGGAGCCTTGGTCTGCTTTGCCATGGATTTGGAGCTGGTCTTCATGACCACGAAATTGGACAAGGCGGCCACCTTCTTCCTGCCGTTCAACATGGGCAATGGTACCGGAATTGATGCCGGAGCGGGTAATCCGTTGTTCAAGGATAAATACAGCGTCAGTTACATGTGGGAGGAGATTCTGCAAAAGGAGTCCGTGCTGGAAATTATCAAAAAGTTCATGTTCATCGAGAAGAAGAAGGACGAAGATACAGGCAAGGTTAAGGAGACCGTTATCTTCCCCCGTTTTCACCAGCTGGATGTCATCCGCAAGCTGTTAGCCGCAGTCGTAGAGACCGGAACAACGCAAAACTATCTTCTGCAACACTCAGCAGGCTCAGGAAAGACTAATGAGATTGCATGGCTGGCTCACCGTTTGAGTTCCCTCCACGATGCCGACAATAAGCAAATCTACGACAATATCGTGATAGTTACAGACCGAGTTGTCGTAGACAGGCAGCTGCAAGACGCCGTGATGGGCATCGAACACAAGAGCGGGCTGGTGCGCGTGATGGATGACAAGTGCACATCTTCTGATCTCAAGGATTCGCTCTCCGGCAATACAAAAATCATCGCCACCACGATACAGAAGTTTCCCTACATTCTGGAGTCTGTAAAGGGGCTCAACAAAAAGACCTTTGCCGTGATTATTGATGAGGCTCATTCATCTACAGCAGGCAAGAATATGCAGGCTGTGACCAAGGCTCTGGGGGCGGGAGAACAGGAAGCCTATGCTGACGCTGAAGATATGATTGCTGATGAGGTACGCCGTATTGGCAAGCAGAGCAATGTGTCCATGTTCGCCTTTACCGCTACCCCCAAGCCGACTACTCTCCAGCTGTTCGGCAGACTGAATACGAAAGGCCAGCGCGAGGCGTTCCATATCTACTCCATGAAGCAGGCCATCGAGGAAGGCTTTATCAT
>JAZQHA010000137.1:0-2366 GCA_045540315.1 Acutalibacteraceae bacterium
GATTCCCTTAGCTAACAGGGGAAGGGCGGTCTCCTCTACGCTGCGGGTCGGGGTGCAGAGCAGGGCTACATCCACCTCCCCGTGTTCGTCGATGTTCGACACTGTTTTTATCCCGTGTACGGGGGCGCTGCCTGCACGGCGCACAATGCCTACTAATTCCATATCGGGCGCTGCACGCAGCGCGTCTACTGAGTACTTGCCGATATTGCCGTATCCTACGATGGCTACCTTGATCATCTTAGTGATTCTGTGTTTATTGTTTACAGCAAAATGTCCTCTTGCTGCGCGATTATTTTATATGATTAGCTCTACCAACGCAAGCGTAGAATTGTTCATCGTGCCTAATTTTTTTTCTTCAGCTCACCACTTGCACCAGTTGCGTTACAATTTCTGCAGAAGAGCGCCGAATAATGCCTTCTCGCTGCGGATTGGACGCAAATGATACTGCCGTCCCTCGGTAGGCGGTGTCGGCTGCATCTATGGCGGCGGTGGAGTGGAACTCCGTGGCGGATGTAGTGGCCTCGATGGCTGCAATGTTCGCAGGTTTAACGCCGGCCCCGGGCATGATAATGATGCGTCCGCTCGCACGCTTCCTCAATTCGGCAATGAAGCCCGCTCCTTGCTCTGCTGTGGCTTGTTGTCCGGAAGTGAGTAGGCGGTGGCAGCCCAAGGATATAATTTGTTCCAACGCGATGAAGGGGGCAGGGCAGACGTCGAACGCTCGGTGGAAGGTGATGCTCATATCTCCGGCGGCTTTTACCATTTTTCGGCATGCTTCCATATCAATATCTGCTTGTGGCGTGAGTGCTCCGATGACCACTCCGGTTACGCCGGTACGGCGGCAGAACTCAATATCTCGGCACATGGTGTCAATCTCCGCCGCTGAGTAGCAAAATCCGCCTTCTCGGGCTCGGATGAGTACATTGACATCGAGCCCGAGCCCGGCTTCCACAATGCTTTGAATGGTTCCATGGCTCGGTGTAACGCCTCCGCATGTGATGGCCGCGCAAAGCTCTATCCGGATGGCTCCTCCGGCTTTAGCCTCGCGCGCTTCGTCGAGTGATGAGCAACAAACTTCTATTTTTCTCATATGTTGATTCATACTAGCATCATGATGCCTGTTATGCAATCTAAATTCATCGGCATCCCATAAATCTTTGGGACACATGTGTGTTTGGGTGAATTGCAAGTTCAAATGCGACAGTTTGTAAAAAAAAGTGCATTATTAGTGTTTTGCAGGTTCAAAATTCAACCCGAGCACCTTCGACATCTCTTTGGCCGACTTTCCTGCGAAGATTTTTCTGGGCATTTTGTTCATCCATCGAGCCACCTGTTGCACATCACTTTGCTTTAACGCATCAAACGTATATCCTTTGGGTAGGAGGCGCCTGATGAGCCTGTTCGCATTCTCATTACTCCCTCTCTCAAATGAGGAATACGGATGTGCAAAATACACTTCAGTGCGTTTCTTCTTTTTACTGAAAACGGATTTTTCTATCCCCTCGTAATCCTGAAACTCAACTCCATTATCGCATGTTATACTTTTAAAATGAGAAGAGAAGACTTCTCGCCCAAGTTTTCTTTCCAATTGATTAAGTGCTTTGATAACACTCTGCTGGGTCTTATCTTTGATAAGGATGATGTGTTGGTAACGTGTGACTCGCTCCGTAATGACCAGAAGCGCTTTCTTTCCGCCTCTGGCTCCGACCACTAAATCCATTTCATGGTGTCCGACTTCTTCTCGCGCGTTGATTGTTTCGGGACGTTTTTCTATGCTTTCCCCTTTAAGATTCTTATGTTTGCGACGTATTTGTAAGTTGTCTGTCTTTCTCTTGCGGTAACGACGACCATAAGGTAACTGCTCTCGACTTATAGACGAGTTGGGGGCATCTATGTAGTTATAAAGGGTCTTTTCACAGAAATTAAGCTCATGTCCTTGTTTCTCAAGTGTGCGCATGGCACAATAAGGAGAAAGATGATTTTCTGTTATCAGCTTCACCAGGGATGCTAAAAGAGGGTGTGCGGAATGAAGTTTAGGTGGCCTTCCTCCTCCTCCTTTATTCTTTTCATAGAGACGTTGAGCCACATCCCATTGATAAATGTAACTCTCTGATAAATCAGAATTTGTATGTTTAGTCATTCCGCGTTTGATCTCTCTGTATATACAGCTTCTATGACGTTGGAGACTTATAGCTATATTTTGCACGCTTACTTTTTCTTTGAGCCATCTCTCTATTTGCTTTCGCTCTGTCAAATTTAGAGGCTTGCCTTTTTGTGAATGTTGTGTAGAATCCTCTTGGGTGCTTTTCATCTTAGTAACGTGTTGTTTTTATTGTTTTCAACGGCATTATGCCACCTGCAACACC
>JAZQHA010000138.1:0-2525 GCA_045540315.1 Acutalibacteraceae bacterium
CTCGTCGGCGACGCAGCCTTGGCGTCGCGGATTAAGGTAGTGTGCTTAGCAGACTACGCAGCGAGTGCATAAGAGTTGTTGCCAACTAAAAGTTCGAAGGCCGAGATTAACGGGCAAACCTACAACGCCCGACGTGCTTACCATCCAATGTCTGATGCTGTCAAAACCAAAACATCCCCATTGCCTGTTGTCGCAAGTCCCAGCGCACCGAAGCAGTCCCTCCCCTGTCAGCTAGCATTATCGTCAGTTTCAGTACTGACATCTGTGCGCCCGCTTGCAACTTTGCAAAGATACAAATATTGAACCGAAATGCGTAAAAATATACGATTATTATGTAAACTATTTCGATACAAATGCAAACTTATTGAACTTATTGTCAAGATAAGCAACCAGGATGGTAAAAAATTGAAAAATAGTTTGCATATTCAAAAATTGTATCTATCTTTGCAATCCCAAACGAAAACAATGGGACAAGTTCTTTCAAATCCGGGAGCATAGCTCAGTTGGTTTAGAGCATCTGCCTTACAAGCAGAGGGTCGGGGGTTCGACTCCCTCTGCTCCCACCAAACGGCCTCTCAACAATGTTGAGAGGCCGTTTTCTTATATTACCACCTTCCCCAAACCCTCCCGGCCCTGCCGGGAATATGAGGCAAACCCTCCCACGACATAGATGACAGCAAGGGAACATATATGTCGCGCAAACAAAGAACGGGAGTATTCCGAATTCTTGTCCGCGACATAGACAAAAACCAGTATCCATCGATGTCCCGCATCGAAAAACAGTAATTGCCAGAGAAAAACGTCCGCGACATAGATGACAGAGAGGAAACATGCATGTCGCGCACACACGATGGAAGATTTTTCTTTTTTTTATATTTTTTTCTTTTTCTTATAGTCGATTTTTCTCTTTTTTATATCCGCTCAGAAAGCCTCAGCATAACTTTGCAGTAAAAAAAAGATGAAGTACTACCACATTTGCCTATCTGGAAAAGGCGAGATAATGTTTCGAACAGATAATGATTATAATAGAGCCATCAATTGTATGGCACTAGCTGCATACAAGACAAACAGCAAGATTCTGGCATATGCATTTATGAGCACACACATCCATGTATGCATAAAAACAGAAAATCCTTATAAAGTAATAACGAAATATAGGTACGCATATACCCGGTACTTCAATGCCAAATACTTCAGATATGGGAAATTAGGCATGAGGCATCCTTTTATTATCGAGTTAGAGGGTCTATATCATATTCTCGCTGCTATATGTTATGTACTTAGGAATCCGGTACACCATGGCGTATGCGAAACACCGTTTGGATATTCCTATTCTTCCATAAATTCTTATTTCAGAAAAGCTCTTGGAAAAGGTGCTGTCCCGAAAGAAATGACCTTATCATCAAAATTATTCTACAGATATCTTCCTTACAAAGCTCCTAGACCTGAAAAATACAGGATGAACAGAAATGGAGCTTTCATCCAACAGGACTTTACTGCGACTCAGGAAGTAGAGCATCTGTTTGTTACAGGAAGAGCATTCTGCTACTATATGAACAGGATCAGTTCTGAAGAATGGCTTAGAGAACAAGAAAAGGACATGAATAAAAAAGAATCAATCACTATCAAAACGATTGAGGCTGGTATCAAGGATAACAGTTTAAGTGAAATGCTTAAAAATGAGCATGGTAAATCGGACTACCATAAAATCAGTGATATCGAATTATGCACATTAATTGACAACAAAATTCCAGCAGGAAGTTCTATATACACACTTGATTACTCGGAGAAAGAAAGGATATATCAGCAGTTAACAGAAATGAGAAAGTTTGACTCTAAGCAAATCCAAAGATGTCTAAATATGAGATCAATACACGACATAAATCAAAATAGGGAAAGACATATGTCGCACACTGCAAAACAGTAGATGCCAGAGAAAAACATCCGCGACAAAGATGACAGCGAGGGAACATGTATGTCGCGCAAACAAAGAACGGGAGTATTCCGAATTCTTGCCCACGACATAGACAAAAACCAGTATCCATCGATGTCGCGCATCGCAAAACAGTAGATGCCCAGAAAAAATGCCCGCGACAAAGATGACAGCGAGGAAACATGTATGTCGCGCATACAAAGAACGGGAGTATTCCGAATTCTTGCCCGCGACATAGACAAAAACAGTATCCATCGATGTCCCGCATCGCAAAACAGCAATTGCCAGAGAAATACGTCCGCGACAAAGATGACAGCGAGGAAACATGTATGTCGCGCATACAAAGAACGGGAGTATTCCGAATTCTTGTCCGCGACATAGACAAAAAACAGAATCCATCGATGTCGCACATCGCAAAACAGTAGATGCCCAGAAAAAATGCCCGCGACATAGTGATGTGACCCCCAAAAGTTGGACGGTTTAACATTATTAAGAGGCTGACTTAGATTGGAACAGAGCTCGGTATTGCACCGGGCTCTTTCCTTTTAGCCTCAGTTTGATTCTATCATTATTGTAGTAGCGTATGTACTTG
>JAZQHA010000139.1:0-2036 GCA_045540315.1 Acutalibacteraceae bacterium
GTATTACCGCGGCTGCTGGCACGTAGTTAGCCGTGGCTTATTCATCAGGTACCGTCATTTGTTCGTCCCTGATAAAAGAAGTTTACAACCCGAAAGCCTTCTTCCTTCACGCGGCGTTGCTGGGTCAGGCTTGCGCCCATTGCCCAATATTCCCCACTGCTGCCTCCCGTAGGAGTCTGGGGCGTGGCTCAGTCCCAATGTGGCCGGCCAACCTCTCAGTCCGGCTACTGATCGTCGCCTTGGTGGGCCGTTACCCCGCCAACTAGCTAATCAGACGCGAGTCCATCTCAGAGCGATAAATCTTTGGCATTCAGTACCATGCGATACAAATGCATTATGCGGTATTAGCACAAATTTCTCTGTGTTATTCCCCACTCCAAGGCAGGTTACTCACGCGTTACTCACCCGTCCGCCACTAAGTTTATAATCAATTGGACGAATCCTCTATCATATAAACTCCGTTCGACTTGCATGTGTTAAGCACGCCGCCAGCGTTCATCCTGAGCCAGGATCAAACTCTCAATAAAATGGTATTTAAATGACTCCAAAGAGCCAATCAAATCGATTTTATTGAAGCTTATATCTCATAGCTTCAAAGAAATTAATTGACGGTTGTCTCACAAGCTTTTTTCAAAGCTCTTAAAACAACCAAATCCTTCTGGTGCTTCGTGTTTGTCACGTTGTTTAATTTACAAGGTGCACACCGCGCGAACTTGTCGCGGCGGATATTAATGATAGCACAGCGTTTTTCCTTTGTCAAGAACTTTTTTCAAGTTTTTTCAAACTTTTTCGTTCTTTCATCCGCCGGTTCCCGGCGCCATCATTCGTCATCTCTCGCAGACGACTTGATTAGGATACCACAGGCTCCAGCCTTTGTCAAGCACTTTTTCTGAGTTTTCCAAACTTCTTTCCGTGCTCAACCCGGCTGTTCACTTGTTGTCTCCGCACTTTTCAGGAAGGTTTTTCCCCTCTCGCAAAGCGCTTGCTTATATTAGCAAACACTTTTCACTTTGTCAACACCTTTTTTCAGTTTTTTCGCCTTTCTTTTCTTTCCTCAGAGCACCACTCATTTGGCCCCACTTTGGAAAAACCTTGCATAACACCCCTGTATTGTGTTACTCTGTTTATAACCTATGTCTTTTATATATGTAGGAGGAATTCCCATGCCTATTAAAATCCCTGACTCTCTGCCGGCCCGCGTTACTCTGGAAAGCGAAAACATCTTTGTTATGACCGAATACCGGGCCATTCATCAGGATATGCGTCCTCTGAATCTATTGGTCTTGAATTTGATGCCTACTAAGATCGTCACTGAGACCCAGCTGCTGCGCAAGCTGTCTAACTCTCCGCTTCAGGTAGAGGTGGAGCTGCTTCAGACTTCCAGTCACACCTCCCAGAACACGGACGCCGATCATCTATCCTCTTTTTATACCACCTTTGAGAAGATCAAGAATCGAAAGTTTGACGGCATGATCATTACCGGCGCCCCCGTTGAAAATCTGGATTTTACCGACGTGGATTACTGGGATGAGCTGTGTGAGATTATGGAATGGACCAAAACCCATGTCCACTCCACTTTGCACATCTGTTGGGGTGCTCAGGCCGGTCTTTTCTACCACTATGGCATTCCCAAGTATTCTCTGCCCCAGAAACTGTTTGGCGTATTCCCCCATACCATTGTGCGTCAGCAATCCCCCCTGTTCCGCGGATTCGACGACGAGTTCTATGTCCCCCACTCCCGCTACACCACAAACAAGATTGAAGATATCCTGACCTGTCCTGAGCTGCAGCTGCTGGCCACCTCTCCTGACGCGGGTCTGTTTGCCGTTAAAAGCGAGGACAACCGCCGATTCTTCATCACCGGCCATCCTGAGTACGATCCCGAAACATTGGCCAACGAATATTACCGCGATGTGAATAAAGGTCTGGATATTGCCGTACCCGTGAACTATTTCAAGGACGACGATCCCTCCCAGCCTCCCATCGTCCGCTGGCGCTCCGCCGCCCAGCTGTTCTACACGAACTGGCTGAACTAC
>JAZQHA010000140.1:0-58576 GCA_045540315.1 Acutalibacteraceae bacterium
ATTTTTAAAGAAAAATACTATAATACATCAATAAAAGGTAATGAACTTTTAGAAAAAGAATTATCAGACTTTGTTTACAATAATAGATATATAGAACTAGATATACCTGACGTTGATAGACTGCTTTATTTTATAAGCAATAATGACTATTCAAGTTCTGAAAAATTATTACTCGATAATAAAATCGAGCCTTTTCCAAATCATTCAAGATATCAATTATATAATATTTTTAAAGATTCTTATGTAAATGATATTGAAACAACATTTAATAAGGAGCAATTAGGTAATTTTATTATTTTATGTTACATGTATGGTATGCGTGCAGAACACGCTAAGTTGAGATTTCAGAATAAATATAAAATAGAGTTACCTTATAGCATTTTTCATAAATATCTAAGAATATTACACTCTATTGATGAATTGATTTCGGCAAAAAGCTTTGCACATTCTGTTTCGTATAAATATAGTATTCAAACAATGTCAGATGAAAGATGTTGCAATTTTTGCAAAAATTTGGAAGGCAAAGAATTTAACATTTTAGAGGCAAAAATAGGTGATAATTTTCCACCGTTTAAACACTGCACAAGTGAATATTGTCGTTGCTATGCTAGTTTTAAGATTGATGTTGAATAAAGTGTTGTGTATTTGTTGTGTAATTTCTCTGAAAACAACATAAAGATATTAAATGATGTAAGAATATAAATAGCGGAAAACCACATAGAATAAGGCTTTATAAGACTTTGTAAAAAGTTGTTAAATTCTATGCTTATAACTCAAAGAGATAATTATTCCTTCAGACTGTCAAATTGGCAGTCTGTTTTTTTGCACAAAAACTCAAAAAAGCTAAGCGCCGCGCGGTATAGTGCGGCGCTGTTTTGTTCCTCAGCTTAAAATCTTCATTAAATTAAAGCATCGTAACAAATTGTAACTTTTTTGTAACTATCGATTTTCTTGCGATTTGCACAAAGCTTTTTCCATAAAATTACATAAAGCACGTTTTTAATCCATAAACAACCAAGCAAACAGTTCGCAAAATCAACAAACCATTGTGTGTTTTAAATAAATTTGCTTTTTGTTTTTGTTTGACGTTTGTTTTTTTGTGGGCTATAATTAATATCGTTGGTTTGATACTAGCGAAAAAACGCTTTATTTTTGTAACAAAATAAAACACATCTTTAACACAAAGGTTACGAAATGGAGGAATATTTTTGATTATCCTTGAAAAGTTAAGGGGCTTATCAAAAAAACAAATAAAAAAAATAATCGCTTTGGCCCTCCTGGCCGGGCTCAGCACGTCTTCTGCAATCACAGTTTCCGCTTTGAGCAAAGACGTAACCATAACCGATGGAGAGAAAACCACTAGTTTCCGCACACTTCTCTCAAAAACAGAGGCTCTTTTAAATCAAGCTGGCGTCACTGTTCAAAAAGATGACAAAATCGAGCGAACTGAGCCTAATGAAAAAAAAGTTAACATCGATATAAAGAGAGCTTTTAACGTGGAGGTCTTCTTTGACGGAGAATGGCACTCATACGTCGCGAACGACGGTACGGTTGCTGATTTACTAAAAAGAGAAAATATCCCGTTTGAAGGCAATTATACCGTGATTCCCGCTCTCGACGCTCCTCTTGCCCCAAATATGCAAATTAACGTCTCAAAGCTGTTTAATGTCAATATCTTTGTTGATGGCGAAAATAAGGCCATTGCGGTTCCGGAAGGCACTGTTGCCGATGCGTTAAAGTTTTTGAACATCACTCTCGCTGCCGACGACATTGTTAGCGAACCTCTTGACAGCGCCGTTACAGAAGGGATGCCCATCCTTGTCGACCGCGTCGAATATAAGGACGAAACATCAATGGAGGCTATCCCCTTTGCGACAACCGTGAAAAAAACAAACTCGTTGAAGAAGGGCGAAACCTCTGTGGAAACACCCGGTGTTAATGGCGAAAAAGAAGTCGTAAAGCGTGTAAAATACGTTAATGGCGCCCCTGCAGAAGCTGAAATTCTTTCGGAAAAAATCCTTAAAAATCCGGTTAATCAAGTTAATCTTGTCGGTACCAAGCCGGCCTCTAGAAGTAAGGTCGAGGTTAAGGACGGCGCGATAACTGACGAAAACGGTAACGTTTATAGCTACAATAAAGTTTTGACGGGTAGTTGCACCGCTTATACCGCAAAACCCGGCGCACGAACTTCAACCGGCGCCGTTGCGCGACGTGGCCTTGTGGCTGTCAATCCTAGCGAAATTCCGTATGGAACTAAACTATATGTGCCTGGTTACGGCGTTTGCACTGCCGCTGATACCGGTGGCGCACTGAAAAGTGGTCGCACGTTAGTAGACGTCTACATGGACAGCACAACTGAATGTCGCCGATTTGGTCGCAAAAACTTACAAGTTTATGTCCTGGCGTAAGGTTGTGTCAAAATAAGCCGCAAAACATAGTATGTTAATGCGGAGACTGCGCAGAATTCCGTTTTAATATAGATGCCCCGAGTGAAAATTCTCACCCGGGGTGTTTTTTATATTTTTCTGCCAACTGCATTTGTGACCTTTTTTGCCTCTAAATGCAGCTTTTTATACTCATCTAATGATATCTGTTGCCTCGAGTCCGAAAGCGCCAAATTAGGGGCATTGTGGACCTCTATTAGCAAACCGTCCGCACCGGCCGATAAAGCTGCCAAAGAGAGGGCTTTTACATACCCTGAGTATCCTGCTGCGTGTGAGGGGTCAACTACGACAGGAAGGTCCGTTTTCGCCTTTAAAACGGGTATTGCGGAAATATCTAACGTATATCTCGTCTGTGTTTCGAAAGTGCGAATACCTCTCTCGCAAAGCACCACGTTACTATTTCCTCCCGCTAAAACATATTCTGCTGCATTTAGCCACTCATCAATCGTAGCTCCTGGCGCACGTTTGAGTAAAACTGGTATCTTGGCTTGCCCGAGGACTTTTAACAATTCGAAATTTTGCATATTTCTTGCGCCAACTTGGGCCATATCGCAGCATTGTAGGATTTCATCAAGTTGTCGTTCGGAGGTGATTTCACTCACGACTTTTAGCTTGTAGGCATCAGCAGCCCGCCTGAGTAGCTTTAACCCTGTTGCCCCCAGGCCAGAGAACGCATACGGAGAGGTTCTTGCTTTGTAGGCTCCGCCGCGCAAAAATGTCGCCCCGGCCGCTTGAACCGCCTTAGCTATCTGCATTATTTGCTCTTCGCCTTCCACCGCACACGGCCCCGCCATCATGACGACGGCATCTCCACCGATTACTTCGTCTCCAATGCTAACCAAACGCGTTTTTATAAAATCACCTCCAAAACACACCTTAAAAGTCTCACCAAGCCGTATACACCGGGATTTTTCAGCTTCTCAAATAGCTATTTTTTTATAACCTATTAAAACCTTTGTCAGGTCGAGCACACTGCGATTTGTAGGCCTTTTTTACTGCTCAACATACCAATTTAAATTTCCGGCTTTCAAGTCTTTCTCAAAGCCGTTTATCACGGGAGCTTTGCCGCCATACCTGGTGTAGTAAGCCGCCGGCATTAATGGGTTCGCGGACATTTTGGCCTCATCAACATTTACGGCAACATCCTCACCCTCACGCACTTTTCTCGCCACGACGACCGTCCTAAAATCATCCAATTCATATGAGCAAGTGGAAAGCGTAATTATATGGTCATTTTTGCCAATATCGATCGGTGTATCAATAAGCGAGCGCACCTTCACGTCGTAAACAAAGTTTAAAAAGTCCTTATCTTTAGCAAAGTCAATTTTCAAGTAATCAAAAATTTTACCATGCTCTTCCAGGGTATTTGTCTTAAAGATTGAGATTATTTTCCAATCCGCCTGCTCATTGAGGGTATCAAACATAATCGTCGGATGTGCTTTATAAAAATCAAGATTATCATATTTGAGCAGATTGCCAAACATACTTCCGTCGCGCATATTATGGCCGTAAAGAATCAAATTTTTAGAGGGTTTTTCGTACTTACAAAGAGAATCTAAGAAAATACTACCAAAACCGCTGCTAATTTTTTTATAATTACGGTACAAATAGTATGTTGAATCTGTCGCCGGAGACTGCAAAACCGGATTATTCACTTGCGTACCCTTAATTTTTATCCAACCCATAATATCGCTGTTTACTGCTGTAATGGCCGACAAATCGCCACGAGAGTTATCGTCCGTCTCGCCGCTATCATCATTGCCGCTATAGTAAATTTCTTCCAGTTCGTTTATAGTCGAGCGATTCATATATGGCTCTATAAAGCATAGGTACACTATGGCTCCGAGCGAAATTGCAAAAATCAATGCACTTATCACAAAAATTATTTTTCTTGTTTTGCCAGAAAGCTGAATCTTTTTCATAAATAGCTCCTCACATTCTCAAAGAATTTTTGTTATTTTTAGATTTTCTAAAGCTTTTTTCACTAAATTTTCGACATCTAATTTTTCCTCTGCTTTTTTCACTTCCTCTATTGTCGGCTTTGTTTTTGGATGTTTTGGAGTAAAAACTGTACAACAATCCTCAAAAGGTAAAATCGATGTGTCAAAAGTGTCTATTTTTCGCGCAATTGTTACAATCTCATCCTTATCCATCCCGATGAGCGGCCGAAAAACAGGCATCTGTGCAGCCACATCCGTACAAGAAATCGCACTCATCGTTTGACTAGCCACCTGCCCCAAACTTTCACCCGTGACGAGCGCGCCACAGCGATATTTTTGTGCTATTTTCTCAGAAATTTTCATCATAAATCTACGCATAATCACAGTGAATAAATCTTCGGGGCAAACTTGTTTAATTTGCTCTTGCACGTCTGTAAATGGCACCGTAATCATCTCGATTTTTCCACTGTACTCGGCAACTTTGTTAAGAAGTTCAACTACTTTTTGTTCAGCTCTAGGGCTTGTGTAAGGAGGGCTCGCAAAGTGCACTGCAATCAGCTCTACGCCTCGTTTTGCCATCATCCAAGCCGCAACCGGACTGTCGATTCCTCCAGAAATCAAAATCGCCGCTCGTCCACCGGTACCAACAGGGATTCCACCAGCACCGGGCAAGGCCTCGCCCCGCACGTAGGCACCGAAATCTCTTACCTCGACCGTCACTGTGATGTCCGGCTCTTGCACGTTTACGGATAAATTTGGAAACTCGTCAAGGATGCGCTCCCCTACAAGTGCTGAGATTTCCGGCGATTTAAGCGAGAATTTTTTATCGCTTCGTTTAGACTCGACCTTGAATGTTCTTGCCTGCAAAAGTTCCTCTCTCAAGTAGCGGACAGCAGTTTCCTTTATCGAATCGATTGTTTTTTCGCACTGTGCCGCTCGAGAAAACCGAGATATTCCAAAAATTTTACTTATTTTTCTACACACAAGGTCAAAATCCACAAACTCATCTTGTGGAATTAAATATATCGTCGACTGTAAGTTTCTAACTTCGAAATTTCCAAGAGGCAAAATTCTCTGTTTAATGGTTTTTATTAGCTTGTCCTCGAAATTTTTTCGATTCAAACCTTTTAGTACAATCTCTCCAATTTTTATTAAGACAATTTCTTTCATCTAATAATTTTTCCTTTCGCGCGATTATATCCTTACCAAAGTCTCCATGCCAATTCGTACAAATCTCACAAATTCTTCAACGTCATTTTCTGTATTATACCTTGAAAAACTAACCCTCAGCGCAGTATCTATGCACCTTTGCGAGAGATTCAATTCAGTTAATACTCGACTTTTTTTGCCTTTGGCGCACGCAGAGCCACTAGATATAAAGATGCCATTAGACGATAAAAAGTGCAGCATCGTCTCGGATTTTATAGTGTTCGTCGAGAAGTTTAAAATGTGTGGAATTGCTGTTTTCGGCGAATTAATTGAGATTTCATCTATTTTTGCCAGCTCACGCCTACAAAGCTCATTTAAGCGTCTAATTCCTTCGAAATGCTCGTTAATTTTAACTTGCTGTACCGCCGCTCCAAAGCCAGCAATCAACGATACCGGCTCTGTGCCCGGTCGTAACTTTTGTTGCTGCTCGCCTCCAAAAATTCTGGGTAAAATTCTCACACCTTTTCGTCTATACAGCGCACCAACACCTTTTGCTCCATGCACCTTATGCGCCGATATGCTCAAAAAATCCACATCAAATTTATCAACATTAACGGGAATTTTCCCAAAAGCTTGTACCGCATCAACATGTAACAAAGCTGGAGAGTTTTTCCTTTTTATAATTTTTTTAAGCTTCTCCACAGAGAAAATCGAACCTATCTCGTTATTCACAAGCATTACGCTGACCAAAATCGTTCTAGCATCGATTACTTCTTCCAGCTTCGACATTGCGATTTGGCCGTCTTTTTCGGGTTTTATGTAAACAACCTCGAAGCCACATTTCTCCAGTTCTTTTGCCGAGTTGTATACCGAGGAGTGCTCTACCGACGTTGTGACAATTTTATTTCCGCGCCGCTTGTTGGCCGCAGTTGCACCTAATATCGCCATGTTGTTTGCTTCGGTCCCGCCAGAGGTGAAAAAAATTTCATTCGTCTTTGCGCCCAAAGACTGCGCTATAATATTCCTCGCCAGCTCGACTTCTCGCTCAGCGACAAAACCTTTTTCGTGTAAAGAAGAAGGGTTGCCATACTTTTCTGTCAAAACCTCTACAATTTTTTCTATGGCAGTTGCGCATGGCTTAGTAGTCGCGCTGTTATCCAAGTAAATCTCTCTCACCAACTCGCCTCCTCTGCAAACATTATACACCCTCCCTCGCAATAAATAAACTATTCCTAAAAAAAATAGCGCCCGCACTATATCGCGCGGGCGTTTCTTGTCTCGGTGCTAAAATTATCCTTATTTTTTGTTTAAACAACCCCGAATTTTCCCAAATCAAACAAAATTAAGGTTTATATTTATTCTTGACTGAAGAGACATAATCGAATCTATTAAAAACAAAACCAAAGCCAAAATCAAAAATTTCTTTACCTCGCCGCTTATAAATGGACTTTTCTCCACATCCATTGGCTGCTTGCAAAACATACACACCGGATATTTACTCGTATTGAGCCGGCCACAATGCAGACAAAGTTTCATTTCTTTTTCTTTTCTATACCGCAAAAAAACATAAATCAGGACCGGTATCCATCCAAACAGCGCCGCCAAAACCGTCCACATAACCGAATTATTTTTGTCGTGCTCCTTAGAATCCTTATAGACTGCCATGCACAAAAAAACTCTTGATAAAATTGATACAGCCGCCCTTAGTAGTCCTAAGCCGAGCACACCTGTAAAAAGCATAAACTCACCACTTTTTCAAATTTTGATTATCACCTATAAGGTAGATAATAGCTTTTCTTTCATTTTTTGTCAAGACTCTATAAAAAAACACAGCATATATGCTTGTCAAAAATTTACTATTTGTATTTTAAATTAACAATTATACCTTCAGGATGTAAAAATACCCATCCAACAACCTCCTATTGCACATGCGAAACATCTATAATATTATGATAACAAGATACTTTTTATTCTATACGAGGGGGGTGTCGTCATGATTTTGGATAAAATTGACGAAAAACGATTGCTAATTGCCCTTTCGAACGAAGACATGGATCTGTTAGATATCACATTTAAGCAACTGGATTGGAAAAATGACTACTCACGAGAAGTTATTAAAAATTTATTAACTCGAGCTAAACACGAAATAGGATTTTCTAGCGATAACAGTAAACTTTTAATAGAAGCCATTCCTCAAACAAATGGATGTTTTGTATTAGTTACTTTACTTTCAAACAAGCAAAAACGAGCCAGAAAGGTCTATAGAATCAAAAATAATAAAAAACCTTTTATTTTTCACTTTAAAGAAGCAGAGTCCCTTTTTGGGGCCATAGAACGCATTTATGATAAGCTCTCATTCCTTAGCGATAGCGCTATCATAGAGGCCGATGAATCTTATTACGCAATACTCTATCTTAACGGATCTATTTCCTCGAAATTACAGGCAATTATAAGCGAATATGGCGATTTAGTTAGTAAAAGTACTCTTTTTGCAGCTAGACTTTTTGAAAAAGGAAACATTATCTTTAAAGAAAAAGCCGTAGAAAAAATTGGAAAGTATCTTGTTCGATAGGCATATGAAAACGGCGTCCCTGACCGGATTTATCCTCTGGTAAAGGGACGCTAATTTTTTTGATAACGCCAAGCACTTTTCGCTAAAAATTTTTATCGCTTGACAAAGATTTAAGATGTGTGTATAATTTAAGCAAACACTCGTGTCGTAAAGGAGTTATTTTTATGAAAAACAAAGAAAAAACGATAAAAAAAGTGTACGAAAGCATATTAGCGGACAAAAATACTTTTAATATTCTAAAACAAGCGCTAGGCGAACAGTCTCAGTTGGACGAAAAGTTCATAACAAAGAAGCTGTTGCCATTAGCACAGAAACTCGATCCAGAAATCACCTGGCAAGATATTTTAAACTACGAAAAAGAGGCTCTAAGTCACCCTACAGAGTTAACTCTAAGCGACTTAGAAAACATCTCTGGTGGCAAGGCTTCAAACGTCTTGCTAAGTTGCGGCCTGCTCGCATTAATGGGCTTTTCTGGTATCGCAAGCCACTCAACATCTGCTGTTTTCATCCCATTCACACAGACAAAAGAATATCAAGACTACGAAGCCTACAAAGCTAAAGGCGACGCAGCTACAGAAGAAGAAAAAAATAAATACGAAAACACCGACCTCGGCGAGGTTCCTTTCTACCAGCAGGCTGACCACCTTGTTGACGGTTTGCTCTGGTTTTACAACGAAGAAAACAACACTGCATTTTACGTAATGGATAGAACTTTTAACGGAAAGGGAAATGCCATATATACCTATGCGACCTCCGAAGGTTCCTCTCTTGGCGTCGATAAGCCGACTTTTGATGAAATTCAAGCAAATGAACATACACTTTTCAAGGTAGATTCACTAACAGGTTATCTAAAAGCCAGCTTCGAAAACGCCAACACTATAGCGTTCAATCCTGGCCAACACAACGACAGCCAAACCGTACAACGTGTCGACGACAACCCTCTGTATAATTATGCGAAATTTTACAATCCTTCAAATGCATTTGAGAATCGGACTTCAGTTAACGACTTCGACCTAAAGAATTTACATAAGTTAAAAATGTTAGGTACTTTGTCAGAGAACCCACCCGATGCCTTTCAAAGTATTCGTTGGTGCGAGAAAATAGAAAATGATCCTGTTGCCAAAGAACTTGCGGAAAATGTAAAACAATCAATGATGGCTACTCCATGGACAATAGCACATCGTACTAAACCTCCTCTTGATTCCAAAACTCCACCTTCATTAAAAAAGATTGAAAGCTATAAAACTTTAAAACACCTTTGGCGTTCGCACGGTTTTTCTGGTCCCGCTTAAGAAGTTTTGTTTCGCAACGATGCCTTCACATTTTGGTCTCTAGAAGTAGACGCCACAAAAAGAAATATTCTTCCGTTATTTGCAGAGGGACAATTAAGAATTTTTGAAACAAGAAAAAACTTCTCCCAAATCCCCCTTGTTAGTTGTTCAATGGATTTTAATTCTTTGTTTTCGTCAATTGAAGAATTTAATTGTTTTAACGGCTCTTCCGAAGAAGTAAAAGAACAAATCATTACACACTACATTAATAAATTTTGCGAGAAAAATGGCCTTGAAACGTTCAAAGAACTAACAGCAGAAGAATTAGCACAAAACTGTACAGAGATGATTCATGCCGACAAACTTGAAGTGCGTATTCCAACATATGTCAATGTAGAATCTTGGAAAACTATTCCTTCAAGAGATATTGATGAAGATTATATAACTAACATAGCAGATGCACTCAAATATTTGCCGCCTATGGAAGACCATAACCCAGAAGACATAGACTCCAAACAAATTAGTGATACTATGTGGAACGAGATTTTCCCAAACGAATCCGATGTGCAAGACTTTGTACAAATCGCAGTAGAAACAATTTACGCGGATGAATCTGCGGAGTTTAGCGAAAACTTTGCGCCATCGACAGATGTGGACATATCAGACTTTGACGTCGAAGCGTTTACACCGTTGTTTATGCAAACTCACAGTTTGTATGCATTAACAGAAGCCGTGCTAAACTCGATTATTACACAAGACTAAAATATGAACTTAACACATCTTTACATAAATAACGTGATTCAAACTTTCACGTATGAATCCTGCCCACCGTTTGTATTTCTTAGAAAAACAGTGATATTTCGAGAGGAAACCAACGTTAATAAATCTCTGCGATAGAAAGGAGTTGTTTTTATGAAAAGCAAAGAAAAAGCGATAAAAAAAGTGTACGAAAGCATATTAGCGGACAAAAATACTTTTAATATGCTAAAACAAGCGCTAGGCGAACGGTCTCAGTTGGACGAAAAGTTCATAAAAGAGAAGCTGTTGCCATTAGCACAGAAAATCGATCCAGAAATCACCTGGCAAGATATTTTAAACTACGAAAAAGAGGCTCTAAGTCACCCTACAGAGTTAACTCTAAGCGACTTAGAAAACATCTCCGGTGGCAAGGCTTCAAACGTCTTGCTAAGTTGCGGCCTGCTCGCATTAATGGGCTTTTCTGGTCTCGCAAGCCACTCAACATCTGGTGTTTTCATCCCATTCACACAGACAAAAGAGTATCAAGATTACGAAGCCTACACAGCTAAAGGCGACGCGGCTACAGAAGAAGAAAAAAAGAAATACGAGTATGTCAAACTTGGCGAGGTTCCTTTCTACCAGCAGGCGGACCACCTTGTTGACGGTTTGCTCTGGTTTTACAACGAAGAAAACAACACTGCATTTTACGTAATGGATAGAACTTTCAAAAAAAAAACAAGGCTGTATACACTTATACACTTTCTACTGACGACAAAAAGCCACCTTTCCAAATGATAAAAAATCTTGAATTTCGTCTTTTAGATGCAAAAAAATTAACAGAGGATCTAGGGCTATCCCAAAAGACTCAAAGGTTAGATCAAAAAGCAAACCTTCTTGATGAATTTTTAAAAAATAGCTTTAGACATGCTAAGGAAGTCCGATTTGATACCTTGGCACCTGAAAGTCCGCAAACTGTACAACTTATCGACGACAACCCTCTGTATAATTACGCAAGATTTTACAATCCTAATTTTGACTTTAATTTCCCTTTTTCCTTTCCGCCGTACGATAGACAAAACTTGTCTAGTGTAAAAATGTACGCCTCCTTACCAGAACACACCTCAAGCTTTGCTGAGCATAGCACCGTTGCAGCCTTCCAGAGAATTCACTGGTGTAATGAAATAGAAGGAGACTCGGCGGCAAAAACTCTCGCCGAAAAAGCCAAACAAATAATGCTCGGCAAATCTTGGACCATTGCACATCGCATACTATCTGATACCAAACCTCTTTTTGATGAAATTGAAAGTTTAAAAATGTTGAAAACAAATATGAGTTACGCGGGATTCGGTTTTACTAGTGGAAGTGACATTGCACTACTTCGCAATGACGGTTTCACATTTTGGACTCTACAACCAGATCCCTCTAAAAAAAACATTCCTTATTTTTTGATGACCGGCGACGATTTGTTGGAAAATACAATAGATTTTTCTGACATTCCACTGGTTAGTTGTTCCATAGATCTTCAAAATTCTATTACTAAAGAAGAAGCAACTGCTTGCTTCAATGGGTCCTCCGAAGAGGTAAAAAAACAAGTCATTACATACTATATTAATAAATTTTGCGAGAAAAATGGCCTTGAAAAATTCAAAGAACTAAAAGCAGAAGAATTAGCACAAAATTGTACAGATATGATTCATAGGGATGAACTGGAAGTTAGAATTCCAACACACCGCAAAGTAAACAGTTGGAAAAAAGTTGGTGCATCAGAAAGTATGCCAACATCGATACCAAAGTCTCCGGGTTTGGGCTCTAGCGGCCAGGGCTTGGAAAACTACACCGAGTATGGCGGTGGGATCGAGTCAGATGACGAGGACCAAGAGAGCGCCTCTTCGGAGGATAGCGAAGAGTGGCTATCTGATAAAGAGGACGCAGATGATAAGAGTAGTGCTAACAAACACCCGCAGCAAGAAGGCTTGAATCGGTTAAACTTTGACAGTTGGGAAGACTTTGACAACTTTATTTAATAGCGAAAATGAAATTAAGGTATCAAGAATTAACAAAAACGCCTTTATCGCAAACTTTCCACCGCGAGCTCCATGTCCTCCGCCGTAAATACGCTCGTACCAGCCACGCAAATATCTGCGCCTGACGAGGCCACCACTTTTGCGGTCTTTTCGTTTACGCCGCCATCAACCTCTATCAAAGTCTGTAGACCGCGCGCGTTGATCTCTCTTCGCAAAAGCTCGACTTTTTTTATCATCTCCGACATGAATACTTGCCCGCCAAATCCCGGCTCGACGGTCATTACGAGAACTAAATCGAGCTGCTCCAGGTACGGTAAAACTTTCTCAACCGGTGTGCCTGGCTTTATCGAGAGGCCTGCTTTTTTGCCAAGCGATTTTATTAATTTTATCGTCGCTAAAACGTCTTTTTCGGCCTCTATGTGGAATGTTATTATGTCTGCACCGGCCTCCGCAAAGGCCTCTACGTAGCGTGACGGCTCAACTATCATTAGGTGCACATCAAACGGGACCTCCGTGTACGGCCGAATTGCCTTGACAACCGCTGGCCCTATTGTTATATTCCTCACGAAAAGGCCATCCATCACGTCTACGTGGATGTAATCGGCGCCCGCCGCTACTACTCTCTTTACTTCCTCTCCAAGTTTTGCAAAATCGCTTGCCAAAATCGATGGTGCTATTTTCATGCTATTTCTCCAATCTAAAAATAGTCGTCGCACTTGCGCGCTCATCCAAAAAGGCGCCCCACTATACCGCGGGGCGCCCTCATCTCGCCTAGGTTTTCAACAATTTATTAAAATCTCGTTGAAAACTTATTCCTCCTCAGAAACAGTCTCCTCTGCAACAGGCGCTTCTGAATCAACTTCATCTTCCTCGTGAGGTACGCTCGCGACGGCAACAATCTTGTTATTCTCGGCAATCTTCATTACGCGAACGCCCTTTGATGGCCTAGAACAAGTCCGAACCGAATCGGCTTTAATGCGGATGATAACGCCATTTTCGGATATTAGAATGACATCTTCATCGCTAGAAACAAGCTTAATTGCAGCAACATCGCCGTACTTTTCGACGTGATAATTGGTGATACCCTTGCCACCGCGGAACTGTAGGCGATAATCGTCAATTTCCGAGAGGCGGCCGTAACCAGTCTCCGATACCGTTAGAACCATTTTATCTGCCGAAATCGGACTCATACCAACGACCAAGTCACCCTCGCGAAGAGTGAGAGCCTTAACACCGCGGGCCGCACGTCCAACCGCACGAACATCCGTCTCGCTAAAGCGAATCGCCATACCCTTTTTCGTCGCAACGAGCAGCTCGGTCTTGCCATCGGTTACACTCACCCAAGCCAACTCATCGCCCTCATCCAGGTCAATCGCAATCAAACCACCCTTGCGCGCCGAATTATAGGCGCTCAGAAGGGTCCGCTTAATGACGCCGCCTTTAGTAACCATCACCAGATATTTGTCGTCCTCGAAAGCCGGCACTTTAATCATCGAGGTTACTTTCTCATCGGGCATAATCGGCAACAAGTTAGCAACATTCGTACCCTTAGCCGTACGCGAACCTTCGGGCACCTCATAGCACTTCAAGCGATAAACTCGTCCGAAATTCGTGAAGAACATAACATAGTCGTGGCTATTGACCACGAACATCTCCGAGGCAACATCCTCCTCGCGACAACTCATACCCGAAACGCCACGGCCACCGCGACGCTGCAACTTGTATGTATCGGTCTTTTGGCGCTTAACGTAGCCAAAATTCGTCAGGGTGAGAACGCAATCCTCTTCCGGAATTAAATCTTCTATGTCGACTTCGCCACTCACGGCCGTAATTTTTGTTCTACGCTCATCGGCAAACCGACGTTTTATCTCCAAAATTTCCTCTTTTAACAAAGCCAAAAGTTTAGCTCTGTCTCCCAAAAGGGCTAGCAACTCAGCGATTTTTTGCTCGAGGGCCGCCAGTTCTTCCTCGATTTTGCTGCGCTCTAGACCTGTTAATTGTCCTAGCCGCATCTGCACGATGGCTTGCGCCTGCACCTCGTCTAGCCCAAAGGCCTCCATCAGCTTTTCCTTGCCCTCGGCTATCGACTTCGAGGCTCGCAAAATCGCAATAACTTCATCGATGTGGTCGAGTGCAATTTTTAGTCCCTCTAAGATGTGCGCGCGCTCCCTTGCCTTGTTGAGGTCGAATTGCGTGCGCCGTGTGAGGACATCTATTTGGAAGTCGATGTAGTGCGTCAGCATTTGCTTGAGGGTCAGAATTTTCGGCTCGCCATTTACTATCGCCAGCATGATTACGCCAAAAGTCGTCTGCAACTGCGTGAATGAGTACAGCTGGTTGAGGACTACTTGAGGCGAGGCATCCCTCTTGAGGTCAATGCGAATGTGCATGCCGTCCCTGTCGGAGTGGTCCTCGATATTCGAAATGCCCTCGATGCGCTTCTCCTTCACCATGTCCGCGATGCTCTCACATAACCTAGCCTTATTTACCTGATACGGCAGCTCCGTCACGACGATTTTATATCGCGAGTTCTTCTCCTCGACTATCTCCGCGCAAGCCCGTACGACTATCTTGCCTCGCCCTGTTGAGTACGCCGCCCGAATGCCACTATGCCCCATTATCTGAGCGCCCGTCGGGAAGTCCGGCCCCTTTATGTGCTCCATCAGCTCCGGTAACTCCGCCTCCGGCTTGTCTATCAAGCAGCAAATCGCGTCAATCACTTCACCTAGGTTGTGCGGCGGTATGTTAGTCGCCATGCCCACCGCTATGCCCGTCGAGCCGTTCGCCAACAAGTTCGGAAACCGCGACGGCAATACCTGTGGCTCCTTTAAACGGTCATCGTAGTTCGGCGCAAAGTCAACCGTGTCTTTCTCTATGTCCGTGAGCATCTCCACCGAAATCTTGCTCATCTTCGCCTCAGTATAACGATACGCTGCAGGCGGGTCTCCATCCACCGAACCGAAGTTGCCGTGACCATCTACCAGCATGTATCTCATCGAGAAGTCCTGCGCCAATCGCACCAAAGCATCATAAACCGACGCGTCTCCGTGCGGATGATACCTTCCCAGCACCGAACCAACTGTATCCGCGCACTTGCGGTAAGCCTTATCCGGACCGAGTCCATTCTCAAAAAGGGTGTACAAAATTCGCCTGTGCACCGGCTTAAGGCCATCTCGCACGTCCGGCAACGCCCTCGACACGATTACCGACATCGAGTACGCCAAAAATGACTTTTGCATCTCCTTCTCTATGTCTACGTCTATTATCTTTGGCTCAAAATCCTTGTTTTCCTCGGGTTTCAATAAGGTCACCTCTTCTTATTTTCTCTTTTTTTGCTCTGCTACCCTCGGCGGCGCCAGCTCCAGCACTAGTTGCAGCCTCCGCAGCGCCGCCTGGCAATGTTTTTTACTCTTCTTCTTTTGGCGTCGTTCCAGCAACAATCATCGCTTGTACGTCCGCAAGGAAATCTGGCTCTATCGCGCGCATCGGAACGATAAACAAGTTTTTTTGCGGCAAGTATATCAAAAACAACTCATTAAACTCCTCAAACGCACAGGACCCGTCTAAAGGAATTTTTCTCGAAAGGCCGCCAACAGTAACATCGATTTTATCCGGAAAGATTTCCACCGATATTTTTTTACCCGTAGTTAATTTATCCGCGTTGAACCCAACAAAAAAGCGTGGTATCAGCATTGAAACGAGAACCAGTCCCGCTGATATTACTCCCAGTATTAAGTTGATATTATTTCTCGTAACGAAAAATAAAATGAAAAACATGACCGCCAAAATGGTGAAAAGACACGCCTCCACAATGGACCGAATACTGTTCGACTTAAAGAAACCGGTGTGCTTAAGGCAGTCAAAGATCTCCTCTTTGCGCAACACATAGCCAAATTTTATCCCAGCATATTGCTCCTCATACTCCTCGGCATCGTCATCCTCGACAAGCTCCGACTCAGAGCCATCCCAATTAGACTCTTCCGACTCCTGAGTTTCCTCGTTCTCGACAGACATTACTTCCTGCTCAATTTGCTTTTCGTCCTCCATTGCAGTAGATTCACCCGCAGGAGCCTCCTCCACACGCTCGTCGGTCGACTCACTCGCGGCCACAGGAACGCCTTCATCATGTTTGTTCATATTGTTCTCCTCTAAAAAATAAACTCAAAAATTTTATATAAATCGCGCTATACATCAAGATTTTGTACATATTTCGCGTTTTTCTCTATAAATTCACGCCGTGGCTCGACCTTGTCACCCATAAGAATCGTGAAAATTTCGTCAGCAGCTGCGGCATCGGCCAGCTCCACGCGCAACATTATTCGCGTTTCGGGATTCATAGTAGTCTCCCAAAGTTGCTCGGAATCCATCTCACCAAGACCCTTGTAGCGCTGTATGTCTGCACTTCCGCCGATTTCCTTCAAAATTTCATTGCGCTCCTCATCGGAGTAGGCATACATGTGCTTCTTCGCCTTCGTGATGCGATATAGCGGCGGCTGCGCGATGTACACGTGCCCTTGCGCCACCAGCGGCTTCATGAAGCGGAAGAAAAACGTAAGCAGAAGCGTGCGAATGTGCGATCCATCGACGTCGGCATCGGCCATGATGATGACCTTGCCATAGCGCAACTTCGAGATGTCAAACTCGTCGCCGATGCCGCAACCAAGCGCCGTTATAACCGGCATAAGCTTGTCGTTGCCGTAAACTCGGTCGAGGCGCGCCTTTTCCACGTTGAGCATCTTACCCCAAAGCGGCAAAATGGCCTGAAACTTCCTATCTCGACCGCCCTTGGCCGAGCCGCCCGCAGAGTCTCCCTCCACGATGTAAATCTCGGTCTCTTCTGCGTTCCGCGACTGACAATCGGCCAACTTACCAGGCAGCGAAGCCGATTCCAACGCCGATTTTCTGCGAACCAGGTCGCGAGCTTTTCGCGCGGCATCTCTGGCCCTCGAGGCTGCCAAGGCTTTCTCGAAAATAGCCTTTGCGACTGCAGGATTTTCCTCCAGATAGGTCTGGAATTTTTCTCCAATCAAGCTGTCGACCAGCGTGCGAATCTCCGTGTTGCCAAGTTTTGCCTTTGTTTGGCCCTCAAACTGCGCCTCCTTGAGCTTCACGCTGATAACCACAGTCAAGCCCTCGCGCACATCCTCGCCCGACAAGTTTCGGTCGTTCTCCTTGAGGATGTTATAGCGGCGCGCATAGTCGTTCATCACCCGCGTGAGCGCCCGTTTAAAGCCCTCCTCGTGCGTTCCGCCGTCGGTCGTGTGAATATTATTCGCAAACGACAGCACAAGCTCATTATAGCTTTCGTTGTACTGCATTGCAACCTCGACCTGGGCCGAGTCGTCCGGCATAGCCTTCGAAAACGCGATGACATCGGGATGGATAACATCGAGGCCCCGCTTTTGATGTATGTACTCAACGAAGCTCGAAAGCCCCCCCTCGTAGTGAAACTGCTCCGAATGCAACTCTTCCTGGCGCTCGTCGGTCAAAATGATATTCACGCCGGCATTCAAGAAGGCTTGCTCACGCAACCGCGTCTCGAGGACGTCAAATTCATAAACATCGGTCTCCGAGAAAATCTCCTTGTCAGCTTTGAACTTAATTTCCGAACCTTTTTTGTCTGTTTCGCCCAACACTTGCATTTCACAAACAGGCACCCCGCGTTCAAAGCGCTGAAAATATATTTTTCCATCCTGAAAAACGCGAACCTCAAGCCACTCCGAGAGGGCATTTACGACAGAGGCACCCACGCCATGCAGGCCGCCAGAGACCTTATACCCTCCACCGCCGAACTTGCCACCGGCATGTAATACCGTAAAAACCACCGTCAACGCCGGGATTCCCAACTTCGGGTGCATTCCCACAGGAATTCCGCGCCCATTGTCCGTGACGCAAACAATCTCACCTGGCAAAATTCGCACATCAATCTTGTCGCAAAAGCCCGCCAGCGCTTCATCTATCGCATTGTCGACAATCTCATAGACCAGGTGATGCAGACCTCTCGGGCCCGTAGAGCCAATGTACATACCAGGGCGCTTGCGCACCGCCTCGAGGCCCTCCAAAACTTGTATTTCATTCGCGCCATATTCGTGCTTCACAGCAGCAACTTCTGTATTACTCAAACTTAACCCTCCGTTTTTTTTGCTCAAAATATACTTAAAGCAATTGTTTGCACCCCGTACATTTATTCAAACCAAATCGCCAAACCTACTTAAGTTAACCTGTAACAAACGCCTGTATATTCGACTTCGTTCAACTTTTTCATTTTCTACCATTTGTTTTTGTCTCAACAAACTATACTTATAGCAATTAAAATTCATCGTCATTTTTTTAATCTTATAAACTTTGGCACCTGCGCGTAAAAAGCCGCAAACAAGAAGACAATTAAAATCGACCCAAACAAGTACATCCTTACAAAAAATGTGAAAATCGCCGAGACAATACCCACCAAAACAGCTAAAACTCGTGCTAAGTTTTTTATTTCCTTACTCAGCTGCACCTTCGAGAAGTTTTTACAACTCGGGCAAAAATACTCCTCATTCGCCTTAGCCTGAAAAGCGCCTACAAAGCTCACTTTTTCCGCGCAATGCGGGCATTTCAACTCGTTTTTTTTCATAAGAACCTCCCGTGCTCGTTGCGTTTTATCAAAGTTGCCGCCGCCAACGGGCTGATTAAAATGTCGCTTTTTAGCCATTTTTTACCTTTTCGCAGCACAAATGACTTGGGCAACTCTTCCATCGCCACTGTTGTAACACGTTTTTCTTGCTCGGCAACGGACAAAAAATCTCGCGTTGTTTTGCCAACGGTGCTGGTGTCCAGGTCGAAAATCCCAATGATTTCGCTCGACTTGACCACCGAACCCTGCCCTAAGTGCAGATACATAGCAACACCTTTTCCTGTTAATTTTCTTTTCGTAGTTCTCCCTGCGAGACGCTAAAAACCGCGCCCGCCGCCAATTTTCTACCCAAATCCGGCTCACAGCACGTGATGAAAACCTGCCGCTGCGCGATGGAGTTGAGCAAATAATTCTGTCGCGTCGCATCGAGCTCGCTCAGCACATCGTCCAGCAAAATCACGGGCGGCTCACCGAGGACTTTTCGCATGAGCTCGGCCTCTGCTAGCTTCATCGCCAAGACCGCGCTTCGCTGCTGGCCCTGCGAGGCAAATTGCCGTGCAGACTTGCCGTCAATTTTTATTTCCAAGTCATCTCGATGCGGGCCGCGCGTGGTAACGCCCTGCAGCAAGTCCTCTGTGCGCGACTCAGCCAACCGGCGCAAGAACTCCTCTCGGAGGGCCACTTCTTTTTCGCACGGGCACCGCACCGCAGAAGGGCGATATTGCAACGAAATCTCCTCTCGCCCCGAGGAGAGCCCGCCATAAAACTCATCCAACGCAGGTAGCAAGCTTTCCACATACAAAAATCTCCTTTTCATCAACTCTGCACCGCACTCCGTCAACTTTTCATCCCATACATCCAGCGTATCGGCGAGTTTGTTGTCCTTTTTAAGGTGCCGCAAGAGCGAATTTCTCTGATTTAAAATGTGATTATATTTCAAAAATTGCTTTGCATAGCTCGGCTGCATCTGACAAATTGCCGTGTCGAGAAATTTTCGTCTCACACCGGGGCCATCCTTCACGAGGGCCAAATGCGCCGGCGAGAAAACCACCGCACAAAACTTGCCAACGAGTGCCGAAGCGCTTTGCTGCGGGACTTTATTCACGTGCACCGCGCGCCGGCCGCCACTAAGTAGCACTCGAAAGTTTTGTTCTCTCTCAGCCGCATCCGCGAGGAGTTCCAATTGCGCGGCTTGCTGGCCAAAGGCGACTAACTCTCGATCCTTGGCCCCACGAAAGGACCTGCCACCGGTAAAAATCCAAATCGACTCCAAGAAATTTGTTTTTCCCTGCGCGTTATCGCCGCAAATTACATTTACCTCCGGGCTTGGCTCGACTTCGTTTGCTTTCAGGTTTCGATAATTTTGAAACGAGATTTTCTTAACGATCAATTCTCGAGCTCCTCTTGGTCAATCACGAGCTGAATCGACTCCGCCTCAACAACGTCTCCCGCGCGAAGTTTTTTTCCACGTTGTGTGCAAGTCTCGCCGTTTACCAAGATTTCCCCGGCCTGAATTTTCAATTTTGCCTGCCCACCCGTAACGGTTACGCCAGCAAACTTGAGAAGGTTATCGAGTCGAATGAACGGCTCTGTGATGCTGATTATTTTTTTAGTCATCGCTAGCTTTCAACCTCACTGGCAGCACGAGGAAAACAAAAGAATCTCCCTCGAGTGGAACAATTTTCATCGGGCTGAGGGCTCCATTTATCTGAATTTTGACCTCATCACACTCCGTATTTTTGAGGGCATCGATCAAGTACTTGTTGTTAAAACCTATCTCCACTGGATTTCCTTGCGTTGCGACTGAAATTTCGTCGTTGGCCTTACCGACCGTAGTGATGCAAGAAATTTTTGCAGTGTCGTCCGCAAAAAGGCAACGAATTGGGCTTTTTAGGCGATCCGTCACGACCAAAGAAACGCGGTCGATGCTCTCGATGAGCTTTTTGGTGTTCACGGTTATTTCCGTCGTGTGCTCCGCGGGAATAGCTGCCTTGTAGTCTAAAAACTCTCCCTCCAGCAGGCGCGAAATCACGCAATAATTCTCGACGTAAAAGATTATATGCTTTTTGCCTATCGAAATCTCGATTTTTGTGTCTTCGGCGTCTGGCAGGAGTTTTAAAATCTCATTAAGTGCCTTCCCGGGGACAACAAAATGCATCTTTTTTTCGCCTATAATGGGTTCCTTTCGCATAGCCAACCGATAGCCGTCAACGGAAACAAGTTTTAGCTCATTTTCGTTTGCCTCAAAGAGGGTACCCGTGTTAATTGGCTTAACGTCGGTCTCGGAGGTTGCAAAAAGAGTTTGCCGAATCATTCCCTTGAGGGTTTGGCAGTCGATGGCCATTTTTTCTGCATCGGTCAGTTTGGGCATGTTGGGATAATCCTCAGCGGAGATGCCGACGATGGAAAACTCTGCCGGAGCGCTGGTAATGGTTGCGACGAGTCGCTCATCTGTTGTGATGGTGATGGTTTCGGCAGGAGCTTTGCGAATGATATCCGCTAAGATTTTGGCCGATATTACGATTTGACCTGGTTCATCTACGACCGCAGGAATTTCTGTGGTTATTCCGAGTTCCAGGTCGTAGCCGCACAGAGAGATGGACAGCTCTTTTGTTTTTATGAGGATACCCTCAAGCGCGGTTAGGCACGATTTTGAGGAGACGGCTTTT
The DNA here is from genome assembly GCA_045540315.1 of Acutalibacteraceae bacterium. Classification (GTDB taxonomy): domain Bacteria; phylum Bacillota; class Clostridia; order Oscillospirales; family Acutalibacteraceae; genus CAG-557. The sequence continues at coordinate 21,424 of JAZQHA010000140.1, forward strand.
TGAACATTCAACACCGCCTCGACAAGAATTTGCCTTTGGCAAGTTATTTTCATTTAGAACACCTCGCTATGAAATATAAATGCAATGAAATAATTTATTTTTAGTAATAATAGTAGGGGCCGTGGATTTGTTGAAAGGCATCCGAAAGCTTAGCGTTTATGCGGAAAGATGATATTTTTTTGCGTGTTTAAACTTGGTTAAAAGTAGGATGGTTTTTCCCCAGTCTATTTTTTAATTAACATTTTTGTGGAAAACTTTCTGTGGATTGTTGAAGAAAAGTTGAAAGTTTTCAAACTCAAAATTTTTTGTTTCAACCGATTTTGTTGAGAAGTTAAAATCTTGTTAACAACTCAACAGCGCTATCTATCGCGAATATTTTTGATAATATCTTCGATAGTTGCCTTGGTTTTGGCATCTTTTGTCATCGTTTTTTCGGCTTGCTGAATGGCATAAACAATCGTTGAGTGGTCTCGGCCTCCAAACTCTGAGCCTAAGGCGGTCATCGGCAGCTGAGTGATTTCTCGTGCGATGTAAACGGCGGCCTGACGGGCATTTGAGATGTTTGCAGCGCGCTTGGAGGAGCGAATATCCTCGGGAGAAACGCCGAAAGTTCTAGCGACCTCCGAGATGACTTTCTCTACGGTGAGTGGCGGAGGCTGGTCGTTGTTTAGAATGTCCGAAATCGCCGACTGTGCAGTTGTCATGCCGGGTTTGTCGCCCTGCAAAAGGTAGTAGGCCTTCATTTTTTTCACGGCGCCCTCGAGTTGCCGAATGTTTGTTTTGAGCTTAGTGGCTATGTACTCCGAGACGTTGTTTGGAATATCGATGTCCAAGAGCTCTGCTTTTCGCTTTATGATTGCAATTCGCGTTTCGAAATCCGGCGGCTGAATGTCCGCAATAAGACCCCACTCAAAGCGCGTCCTTAAGCGATCTTCGAGTGTTTGAATTTCTTTTGGCGGCCGGTCCGATGTGAGCACGATTTGTTTTCTGGCCTCGTAGAGCGTATTGAACGTGTGAAAGAATTCCTCCTGCGTGGAGTCTTTTCCGGCGATGAATTGGATGTCGTCTACGAGCAAAATGTCGGTTTTGCGGTACTTCTCGTGAAACTCGCGCGTTGTACCCTTTCGAATGGAGTCGATCAACTCGTTTGTGAACTCGTCGCCCTTGATGTACAGCGAACGCATTTCCGGGTGAGATTTTTTGATGTCGTTGCAGATGGCGTACAGCAGATGCGTTTTGCCGAGCCCGGAATTTCCGTAGATGAAAAGAGGGTTGTACGAACCGGCAGGATTTGCGGCGACGGCCAAGGCGGCAGCGTGCGCGAACTTATTTGAGGAGCCAACTATGTATGTGTCGAAGGTCAGCTCTGGCGTGGTGTCAATCGCGAGGTTATCGTTTTTTTGCGGAGGGGTTTGGCTCACGCTGTTCGGTGTAACAAAACAAATATTAATTTCGTTTGAGCCAAAAATTTCCTCAAAAGCGCTGTTCAAGAGTGGCGTGTAACATCGAGTTAGAGTTTGTCGATGAAACTCATTTGGGACCATCAAAATAGCGTCGCCCGTGTCGAAGTCGATTTTTACTGGCTCGATGCGACTAATCCAGGTCTTATACGCGACGTCGGTAATGCGAGTTTTGCAGTACGAGCAGATAAGTTCCCAGGCCTCATTAAAAGATTCCATTCGTTTTGTTACCTCCGAGTTGTTTTTTACGTCATTTTCTTTTCTTTTTGATTTAAAGCAGTTTTTTGTCTAATTTTTGATAAACGTGCAAAAAAGTGGCCATTATGGAGAAACTAACCACTAGCAGGTTTTCGGCCAAAACAAATCGTTATTTTCGCGTCTTTTCACAGAAAAGCCTCTTGAAGGGTTTAACCGCCACTAAAATGCCTTTTTGCCACTGTTAAGGCGAAAATAACAACATCCATTTTGCGCAAAATTATACATGGTTTAGCATAACACAATTAAAAAATTTTTTCAAATCGCTTTTTCTCTCTAAAAAAACTTTAAGACCTCCTTGTGTTGACAACCGTCTTTTGTTTGTGGTAAAATAGTCCATAATAAGGTGTTTGCGCGAAGGGAGGATGTAAAATGTTAAGAACTTATCAGCCAAAAAAACGCCACAGAAAAAAAGAACATGGCTTTAGAAAAAGAATGTCCGATAGAAACGGTCGCAGAGTGTTGGCGCGGAGAAGAGCAAAAGGAAGACACAAATTGTCCTATTGATTTTTGAAGACCACTTCAATATTAGTGGTCTTTATTTCTTAGGTAGATTACTTTGCCGAGGCTTTCTGCTAACGGGCGACCCGGTCGAGAAAAATTTTATTTTTCTCGGAACCGAAACAAAATGTAATTTTTGTTCCGGTTGCAAGGATTCAATGAATCCTTGCCCGGGTCGCCCGGCGGGTAAGCAGTCAGCTCAAAAAGGAAAAAAGACGATGAAACACATCACAACACTGAAAAGAAATAGAGATTTTAGTCGCCTTTACAATAAAGGTAAGTCGTATGTGGCGCCGAGCGTTGTCGTGTATGTTTTGCGAAATAGAGTTAATCGAACGAGGATTGGCATAACGACGAGTAAGAAGGTCGGCAATGCGGTGGAGAGAAATCGAGCGCGCAGAGTGATTCGTGAAGCGTATCGGCAGTTGTCATTGCAGGTGAGGCCGGGAGTGGATATCGTTATGGTGGCGAGAAAGAAGACGCTACAAGTAAAGAGTACGGAGGTCCACGCAGCGCTGGTGCGACTTTTTGGCGAGGCGAACTTACTGATGGAAGCAAGGGCGAGAGCAGATGTTGAAAGAGGCTTTAATAAAAGGGATAAAACTTTATCAAATGGCGGGCTCGCCGACGAAACCGCCCAGGTGCCGATTTTACCCAAGTTGCTCTAATTACGGAATAGAGGCGATAGAGCGATTTGGAGCACTCAAGGGTGGAGCGCTACTGCTTTTCAGGCTACTTCGGTGTCACCCGTTGTGCAAGGGCGGATATGACCCGGTGCCGGAGCAAGCGGACAAAAAACGATGCAACAATAAACACGGAGGACGTTATACATGAATCTATTTAACAATCTCGGGGATGCGCTAGGTACGCTGCTGGGCTACATTTTGTGGTTTTTCTTCGACCTATTTAACAGCTTTGTGCCGGCGGTATTTCTATTTGTTGTCGTAATTAAGGCAATATCGTTCCCGTTTGAATTGAAGTCACGCAAGTCTATGCAACAAAACGCTAGGCTGAGCGCAAAAATGCAGGAAATACGCAAGAAATATGCGAAAAACACGCAAAAACTCAATGAAGAGATGGCGAAGTTATACGAGCAGGAGGGAATTAACCCGATGGGCGGCTGCTTGCCGCAGCTGTTGCCGGCAATTGTGTTTACGGGCGTGTATGGGGCGATTTTCCGGCCGCTGACGAATCTCTTTCATGTTTCGAGCGAGACTTTGAGCGCGGCGATGGCTAAGCTTGCAGAATTACCAGGCTTTGAGGGGTCTTTTAACTCGGTTTATTCGCAGTTGGAGGTTATAAAAATTTTTCCGCAGGTGCAGGGCCAACTTACAATGTTTACACCGGAACAAATTAGTGATATACTTGACTTCAACAGGGGATTCAATTTTTTCGGGCTCGATTTATTTGCAGTGCCGATGGAAAGTTCATTTAGCTCATTTGCATGGATTTGGCCGGTGTTATCGGCCGTAACGATGCTGGCGTCGACGCTGATAATGCAAAAAATGAGCGGAAATGACCAACCGGCACCGGGCTGTATGAAGATTATGCCGTTTGCGATACCGTTGCTGTTTGTCTACTTGACGCTACATGCGCCGGCGGCACTTGGCGTGTATTACACGATGTTTAATGTGGTGTCTTTAGTACAGAGCGTTTTTATGGCGAAGTTCTACGGTCCAAAAGCACTTGCGGCAAGAGAAGAGGCTGCTCGAGTTGCTCGGTTGGAGATATCTGAGGCCGGAGAAGTGAAAAAATAAAGTTCCAAAATAAAAATTAATTAATACACTTTAAGATTTGTATTTGTCTAACTTTTTTGGAGGTGCACAAGGATGTTAAAAGAGGCGATTGGTGTAGGAGAAAGTTTGCTGTTGGCTCAGCAGCGGGCTTGCGAGGCGCTTGGAGTGCCGGAAAGTTCGGTGTCTTTCGAGGTGCTTCAGATGCCCGTTAAGAAAACCTTTGGACTTTTTGGCGGAAAACTTGCTAAGGTAAAGGCTGTTTTTGAGTTGGTTCCAGCAAAGTTGGCGACCGATTATTTAAGAGAAGTTTTGACCGCTTACGGGCTTAAAAATTTTGAAGTCGAAGCAGAGGAAAAAGAGGATGGCGTGTCCCTTCACGTAACCGGAGGAAACGCGAAAATCGCGATAGGGCATCGTGGCGATACTCTGGATGCGATTCAATATTTGGTCGGCTTAGTTGCAAACTCGGCCAGCGAGACTTATTATCGGGTGACTATTAACATCAGCGACTACCGCGAGCGTAGAGATGTAACTTTGAAAACTTTGGGAGAAAAGTTGGCCAAGAGAGTCCTGCGTACCAAGCAGCGCATAGAGTTGGAGCCGATGACGCCTTATGAGCGCAAGGTCATACATATGGAAGTCGAAAAAATTAAGGGCGTGACGTCATGGTCGGAGGGCGAAGATTTATTGAGACATCTCATCATCGACCTCGAGGGTGCAGCGAAGTCTCGTTAGTTTTTTTAGATTTTGGGTGATTCGATATAGAGTCACCTTTTTGTTTGCACAGAGTTTTTGTTAGAGGGTGGCGGAGCTGCCGCGATATAGTGGCAGCTCCTTTGGTTTATTTTGGGTAAAATTTGGTCTGGTTAAACGGAGGGGGTAATCATGAAGGATACCATAGCAGCGATATCTACGGCGCAAGGACAAGGCGGAATCGGGGTCATACGGGTCTCGGGAGAGGCGTCGATAGAGCTGGTGGACAAAATTTTTAAATCGGTTTCTGGCAAGAGGTTGACAGAGTTGCCGGGATATACGGCGCGATTTGGGAAAATTTTCGACAAAGAAGAGGAACTCGATGAGGCGGTAGTTTTAGTGTTTCGGGCGCCGCTTAGCTACACTGGCGAGAATGTGGTGGAGATTTCGTGTCATGGCGGATTGTATATAACAAGGAGAATTCTACGATTAGTATTAGAACAAGGGGCGAGACCTGCAGAGCCAGGAGAGTTTACTCGACGCGCCTTTTTGAACAACAAAATGGACCTAATCAAGGCGGAGTCGGTGATGAAGGTCATTGGCGCGACGGGGCAAAGTGCAGCTCGGGCGGCGGTGGCGGCAAATGGCGGCGCGATAAGTCGAAAAATCGAGGCGGTGAGTGCGGCGCTTACGGAGATGTCTGCGCAGCTGTCGGTTTGGGCGGATTACCCGGATGAGGAAACCTTGACTGTTGAGCCACAGGATTTATCGAAAAAACTTGCGCTTTGTGAGGAAACGTTAGCGGACTTGGCGAAAAATTACGACAACGGAAAAGCGCTTATTAACGGGGTTGACACGGCCATTATAGGTGCGCCAAATGTGGGAAAGTCGACTTTGATGAACTGTCTTGCCGGAGTTGAGAAGAGCATTGTGACGCACATTCCGGGAACGACGCGAGACGTGGTGGAGGAGACCATAAATTTAGGCGAGATTTCGATGCGAGTCTCGGATACGGCGGGCATTCGAGCAACAACGGACCCGGTTGAGGCTCTTGGCGTAGACAGAGCAAAGGCGCGCTTGAGAGAGGCTGAGCTGGTGCTTTTTGTTTTGGACGGCTCACGAGAGTTAACAAAAGAAGAGGTGGAGTTGCTTTGCTCGGTAAAGGGAAATAATGTGATTGCGCTGGTAAACAAGGCCGACTTGGTGCAACGCATAGATATTGGCGCGGTAGAGCCGTTTGTTAAGGCTGTGGTTAAGCTTTCTGCAAAGGATAGAGCCGGTTTGGCCGACTTGGAACAGGCAATTTTAGCGGTTCTTGAGGTGGCGTCGGTCGATCCGGCGGCTGGCATTTTGCAGTCTGAGCGGCAGTATATGTCGGTTAGGAGCGCATTGGAGCTGGTGATAGAGGCAAAAACTTCGCTTGACCACTGTTTAACGTTGGATGCGGTGACAGTCTCGATAAATGCGGCCCTCGATGAGCTGATGGCGCTAACTGGCGAAAGGGCAACGCAAGTCGTCGTTGATGAGATTTTTTCTAAGTTTTGTGTAGGAAAGTAGTTTTTGGAAAGGAAACGTTCATGAATGAGTTAAAATTTTTGGCTGGAGAGTACGATGTGGCCGTCATAGGTGCGGGCCACGCAGGTATAGAGGCAGCATTGGCGGCGGCACGGCTGGGCTGCAAGACGGTTGTTTTTACGATAAACATGGATGCGGTTGGAAATTGCCCTTGCAACCCTTCGATTGGAGGGACTGCAAAGGGCCATCTCGTGCGAGAAATTGATGCGCTTGGCGGCGAGATGGGAAAAACTGCAGATGAGTGTTTTTTGCAAAGCCGCATGTTGAATAGGGGGAAGGGACCAGCAGTTCACTCTCTGCGGGTGCAGATTGACAGAGATAAGTATAAGCGTGTGATGAAATATAAGCTCGAGAGGCAAGATAATTTAGCGTTGAAACAGGCTGAGATAGTAGATTTAGCGCACGTTGATGGCCGTTGGGAGTTGGTAACGAGACTAAGTGCGCTATACAGGGCCAAAACGGTCATAATCGCGACAGGAACCTATCTTAGCAGTAAAATTCATGTTGGAGAGGTTTCTTTTGCCAGTGGACCCGATGGAATTTTCCCGGCCACTTTTTTAGGTGAGGCTTTGAAAAAATTAGGACTGCGTTTAAGGCGCTTTAAAACTGGCACTCCGGCAAGGGTTTTACGCTCTAGCATAGACTTTTCTAAGCTGGAGGTGCAGCTGGGTGACGATAGAATTGTTCCCTTTTCTTATGAAACAAAAAATATCGGCGCTAATCAAGTGGCTTGCCACATAGGGTACACAAATGATGCGACGAAAGCGATTATTTTAGAAAATTTGCATCGTTCTCCGCTTTTTTCTGGCAACATAGAGGGTACAGGGCCTCGTTATTGCCCGAGTATAGAGGATAAATTTGTACGATTTGCGGATAAAGTTCGACATCAGTTTTTTGTAGAGCCGTGTGGCTTGGATACCGATGAGATGTACATTCAAGGGCTTTCTTCTTCCTTGCCAGAGGAGATTCAATTGCTGTTTTACCGTACGCTTCCAGGTTTTGAAAATGTTCAGATTATGCGTCCGGCTTATGCCATTGAATATGATTGCGTAGACCCTTTGCAGATGAATGCGACGCTAGAATTCGCCGATTTTCCAGGCTTATTTGGCGCGGGGCAATTTAATGGCAGTTCGGGCTATGAGGAGGCGGCAGCTCAGGGGCTAATAGCCGGAATAAATGCCGCGCTTAAAGTTTTAGGACGAGAGGCTTTCACCTTAGATCGGTCAACATCGTACATTGGAACGCTAATTGACGATTTGGTTACTAAGGGTGTTTCCGATCCTTATCGAATGATGACGTCTCGCTCTGAGTTTCGATTAGTCCTTCGACAAGACAATGCGGATGAAAGATTAACTCCTTTTGGAAAATCTGTTGGATTGATTCCTGAAGAGCGTTGGAAAAATTTTCAAAATAAGCAATTTTCAAAAAATCAGGAAATTCAACGTATCACGAAGCTAGTAATACCGCCGTCTGACGAGGTTAATGACATAATTGTTTCACGTGAAACATCTGCGATTTCCTCTGGAACAAGAATGATAGATTTGCTAAAACGACCTCAAATTACATACGAATCTTTATCTGGAATCGATACAACTCGACCTAGTTTTGATGAGAATATTTTTGAGCAAATAGAAGTGGAAATAAAGTACGAGGGCTATATAAAAAAGCAGTTAGCACAAATTAAAAATATGCGCAGGTTAGAACAAAAATTGATACCAAAAGAGGTAGATTACTTAAAAATTACAGGGTTAAGACTAGAGGCACAAGAAAAATTGCAACGAGTAAGACCAGAAAATATTGGTCAAGCGTCGAGAGTATCCGGTGTGAGTCCAGCAGATATTTCGGTACTTCTAATTTGGCTCTCGGCTTATGAAAGGCGGTTCGAAAATGATACGTCAAGTTTTAAAAAATAGCAATTTGAAGTTAACTGAGCAGATGCTTGAAAATTTCGAAAAATATGCAGAAATGTTGATAGAGTGGAATGAAAAAGTAAACTTAACAGCAATAACAGAACCCAGATTAATAGCCATCAAACACTTTTTAGATAGCTTGTTGACTTTATTGGCCTACGACACACCTCTTGAAGCAAAAGTTATAGATGTTGGCACTGGTGCTGGGTTCCCTGGAGTTCCAATAAAAATAGCCCGACCCGATATACAACTGACATTATTAGATAGTTTGAAGAAAAGGACTTGTTTTCTAGAAAGTTTGACCTCAGCTTTGAACGTAAAGGCGTCCATAATACATGCAAGGGCAGAGGATTTAGCAAGAAAAGAAGCTTTTCGAGAAAGTTTTGATGTGGTTGTGTCGCGTGCAGTTGCACCTTTAAATGTTTTGTTAGAGTATTGTTTGCCTTTTGTTAAAGTCAATGGAGTTTTTTTAGCGCTAAAAGGGAGCAAAGCACAATTCGAATTTGAGCAGTCTATAAATGCATTGAAACTTTTAAAGGGAGAGGTTGTCGATATAAAAAGATTCAACTTGTTAGATGGGGAAGAGCGGAATATTATTGTTATAAAAAAGATAGCCAACAACAAAAAAGAGCATCCAAGATCAAGTGCAAAAATAAAGAAAATGCCTTTGTAGTTTTTGCAAAAATATGAATGTAAATCTGTAGTTGATCAAAATGTTTCACGTGAAACATTTTGATTTTTTGTTTTGAAAATGGCCTAATATCAGGCTTTGTGAGGTGTGAAACAAAGGGTATTTTTTGTTTTTTTGAAAAATTTTTTAAGAAAAGCTGAAATGTTTCACGTGAAACATTTTGATATATTGATAAGTTGAGTTGATTTTTTTTTGAGATATGATATACTTTTATTATTGGAAGGGAGGCCTGTGATGAAGAAGATTTTTGCGATTACAAATCAAAAAGGCGGCGTAGGCAAAACCACAACAGCTGTAAATTTATCTGCGGCACTAGGAAAATTAGGCCAAAAAGTGTTGCTAATAGACATGGACCCTCAAGGAAACACAACAAGTGGTGTGGGGATAGATAAAAGCGATCTAAAAATGTCGGTTTATGATGCCTTAATTGATGTTGACAAAGTTAATGAAGCGATTATTAAAACAAAGTTTGCTAATTTGGATGTTTTGCCGGCGAATATGTCACTTGCAGGAGCCGAGATAGAATTAACTAACATGGAAAACAGAGAGGCCAAGTTAAGCCAGGCTTTAGCGCTTGCTCAACATCAGTATGATTATGTTATCATAGACTGTCCGCCATCGCTGGGGTTGGTGACCACTAATGCCTTGTGTTTGAGCAATGCTGTGATTGTGCCGATACAATGCGAATTTTATGCGTTAGAAGGCTTGTCGCAGTTGATGAGCACTGTGAGAAGAGTGAAGAGAACATACAACTCTGACCTTGAGGTGGAGGGCGTTCTTTTGACGATGTTTGATGCGCGACTAAAATTGAATCAACAGGTAGCCGATGAAGTTACTAATTATTTTGGCCAAAAAGTTTTTAAAACGTCCATTCCAAGGACGGTTAAGCTTTCGGAGGCGCCAAGTTTTGGAAAACCTATAATTTATTATGATAGATATAGCAAGGGTTCGAGAGCATATATTAAGTTGGCAAAAGAAATTTTAAAAAATGATGAAAAAAGAGAGGATGTTAAATAATGGTGACAAAAAAAGGCGGGCTAGGTAAAGGGTTAGATGCGATTTTTATTGAAAACGATATGGAAGAAAAAAATTCTGTATTGCTTAAGATTTCTGAGATAGAACCTAATCGAGACCAGCCTAGAAACGACTTTGACGAAGAAGCTTTAGCCGAGCTGGCAGAGTCAATTGCACAACACGGAGTTTTGCAGCCAATTTTGGTGCGTCCTGTTTCGGGAGATTGCTATCAGATCGTGGCTGGAGAGCGGCGCTGGAGAGCTTCTCGGATGGCGGGTTTGACAGAAGTGCCTGTAATTATTCGAGAGCTTTCTGACCAAGAAGTGATGGAAATTGCGTTGATAGAGAACTTGCAGCGCGAAGACCTATCGCCTATTGAAGAAGCTTTGGGCTATAAATCTTTGATGGATACGTATGGTTTTACTCAGGACGAAGTGGCTAAAACCGTTGGAAAATCACGCTCTGCAGTGTCGAACGCCGTGCGCTTGTTGAGCTTACCTCAAGTTGTGATTGACTTTATTTCGGATGGTGTTTTGAGCTCTGGGCATGCGCGGCCGTTATTGACTTTGCGCACTTTTGAAGACATGGAAGTGATGGCGAAAAAAGCGGCTTCAGAGGAAATGTCTGTTCGAGAGATGGAAAAAATTTGCAAAGATTTCTTGGAAAACGGTGGAAATAAAAAGAAAAAAGGCCGACCAGCCAAAAAGAGAAATCCGTTTTTTGATGAGGTTGAACTTTCGCTTAAGGAAACGCTTGGCAGAAGGGTAAAGGTGAAGGATAAACCGCGCAAAAACAAGGGAATTCTTGAGATTGAATTTTATGATAATGATGACCTGGCGCATATTGCAAAGTGTTTGGGTGAGAGTAATTTTTAAAGGAGAGTGCTTTTTGTGTTAGATATTAAGATGATTCGGGAGAATCCTGAACAGATAAAAATCGCCATGAGAAACAGAAATATGACTTTGGATGCGGAAATCGATGAAGTTTTGAGGCTCGATTTGCAAAGAAGAGAGATTACAGCCAAAGTTGAAGCAATGAAGGCGGAACAAAATGCAGTTAGCAAAAGAATTCCGCAGATGAAAAAGAATGGCGAGGACACAACCTCTGTGATGGCAGAGATGAAGGCCTTGTCGGAGGAAATTGCTTCGTTAGATAAATCTTTGGGTGAAGTAGAAAAAGCTTTGAAGTCTTTGTTGTTATCGATTCCGAACGTTCCAAATAGTTCTGTTCCATGCGGTAAGGATGACTCAGAAAACGTAGAAATTCGGCGATGGAGTGAGCCGCGTAAGTTTGATTTTTCTCCAAAGGCTCACTGGGATTTAGGTAAAGATTTGCAAATTTTGGATCCAGAACGCGCCGCAAAAGTTACTGGCACAAGGTTTCATTTCTACAAAGGTTTGGGTGCAAGACTTGAGCGCGCACTGATAAATTTTTACATGGATACGCATGCTAGCCGTGGGTATACTGAGGTTTTACCGCCGTATATAGTCAATCGCGACTCGATGATTGGCACGGGGCAGTTGCCCAAATTTGAGGAAGACGCGTTTAAAATTTTAGACAGCAATTACTTTTTGATTTCCACAGCGGAGGTTCCAGTCACGAATTTTTATCGCGAGGAAATTTTAAATGGAGCAGAATTACCTATAAAATTTTGCGCATATTCGGCTTGCTTTCGGGCAGAGGCAGGTTCGGCAGGGCGAGATACTCGAGGCTTAATTCGTCAACATCAGTTTAATAAAGTTGAGTTGGTTAAGTTTGCAAATCCGGAAAACTCCTATGAGGAGCTTGAGAGTCTAACTCTCGATGCAGAGCATATTTTGCAGCTACTGGGATTGCCTTACCGAGTTGTCTGCATTTGCACGGGTGACCTTGGTTTTTGTTCGGCAAAAACGTATGATATCGAGGTGTGGATGCCTTCGTACGGGCGTTATGTGGAAATTTCTTCGTGCTCAAATTTTGAGGATTATCAAGCAAGGCGTGCGGCTATTCGATTTAAAAATGATAAAGCCGACAAGGCAAAATATGTGCACACTTTAAATGGCTCTGGTCTTGCGATTGGACGTAGCGTGGCCGCCATTTTGGAGAATTATCAAAACGCGGATGGCTCAGTAACGGTGCCGGAAATTTTACGTCCGTATATGGGTGTGGATGTTATAACGAAATAGTTTTCCACAGAGGTAAGCTTTGTGGGTGAAGAAGTTAGTGGCGCGCGGTTTAGTGCGCCGCTTTTTTATTATCGCACTCCCTGCAAAAACAAACAAAAAAACAGAAGCGAGAGCTTGACAATTGGTTGACATGCTGCTATAATTGTATTGCTATGTTACATAGCATGCATTTTGTCTCTCTGAAAATTAAAGGAGGTATAAATATGGTTAAGAAAATGAAATTGGATAAGAAAGATATGAAACAAATTAGTGGTGGATACGTAGATAGCCTAGATGGTTGGATTAGTGAAACAGGGGCATTCGTATCTGATCCACATTATGTTGTTGTTGATAATAAGACCAAAAAAGTAGTAGAAGGTAGATTTTCTACACTGGAGCAAGCACAAGCTGCAGATGAACAATATCATTTAGGAGCACCGCCAGCCAAAAAACGCAAAACGTAATGAATAAAATAATTTTGATATATGGTTGGAAAAAGATTTTTTATACGTAAAAAAACGGCGAGATAAAATGCAGTTAGACGGCGCGCGGTATAGTGCGCCGCTTTTTTATTATCGCACTCTCTGCAAAAGCTCAACAAATATATGCGTTGACAAGCGCATTTTTTGTTGATATAATAAGTTTGCCGTAAAATTTAGCAAGGGCATTTTGTCTCGCCGAAAATTAAAGGAGGTATAAATATGGTTAAGAAAGTAAGTTTAAAAAAAGATGATTTAAAGCAAATTAGTGGAGGTTGGATTGAAGAATACTCTCTTGCTGGTGACGTAGGAGCAGAAGTATTATTTTTTAATTTTTTTGAAGTTTATGATGAAAAAAATGGAAATTTAGTTGGTATCTTTTTGAATAAAGAAGATGCTGCTAATTGCGATAAAAACCATACGCCAGGGACCGCACCAGATATCGATGAAGAAAGTGCTCGCCGGAAATTTTTTGTTAAAAATGGCTTGCCTCTAAATGCACATTCTCCTTTCGATAAAAATTCCACTTTCTTTTAAAAGATAGTAAAAAATATTCTTAATTTGATAGCGAGTGTATTTGACATGTGGAGATATGGGTAAAAACTTGATACAAAATAGAAAATATGGCGAGATGAAATGCAGCTAGGCGGCGCGCGGTTTAGTGCGCCTATTTTGTTGCAGTTTACAACAAAATAATAAATTAAAACGCTTGACAACTATAAACATTGCTGACATAATAATATTGGTGCGCAAACAGCAAGGGCATTTTGTCTCGCGAAAATTAAAGGAGGTTGTAAATATGGTTAAGAAAATGAAATTGGATAAGGAAGACATACAGCAAATTAGCGGTGGTAGCGTTGAAAAAGGGTGGGTACACTTAGATAGAAGTAGCAAAAATCAGATTGTTCATGGATTTGTGGTTATAGATGATAATACTAATGAAATAGTAGGTGTGTTTCAGGAATATGATGAAGCGTATAGGGCGGATCAAAATTATCAAAAGTACAATCATCTATAAGCAGTATTAGCAAAAGTGTCGTAAGCGCACTATTTTTATATATTTAAGCAAAACACAGCGAGATAAAATGTAGAGACATTATAACGTAAAAAAGCAGCTCAACTCGAGCTGCTTTAGTTTTTTACTATATTTTTGTGCTGGAGGTTGGAATAAGCAGGCAGACATAAGTTTTACCGGGCAACATTACGAGTTCTTTATTGTCTGAAGTGAAGAATTCAAACGGATGAGCGCCTTCTTTGCGGCTCCAATTTATATCGATGTATTTTCCACGTGAAAAGTATTTTCCGGAGCCTTCGCCGGTTGTATTGATGCTTAAAAGTTTCGAGTTATTGATATTTTGCCCGTTTACGTCGACGAAAATGATGTTTTGTTTAGAATTTTGCTCGTTAATATTTCCGTCCATTTGAGGGCTATTAAACTGCGAAATAAGATAGGTTTGCTTGGTAGGGTCATACTTAAACACAGTTCGCTTATATTGGGAGAAAATTGCTGAGACCTCTTTTACCTCTTGACCATCTAAAACTTGCGAATTTTCGCCAAATTTCTGCGTGTATTTAAAATTAGGGGTGTTTTGCGTTTTGTAGTCTTTATATTTAACGGCCGCAGCAAGTTTCTCTCCGGATGTCATAGCACTGTGCTCTAGGCCAAGTTTGCTCCTACGAGACGGATCTCGCCACATAAACTGGCCGAGGCTTATAAGGTCGATAGAGTCGATATACCCGCTGTTTAGCTTCTCGTAGGCCTGAGTGCTGCCGCCAAGGTGTACATAAATTGCATCCAAACTTTTAGCCAGGTCGATGAAATATGGTCGAGAGCTTCTTACGCTGCCGATGGTTGAGATATGTTCGTAGTCTTGAAATACACTTAAAATCCGCGTAATACCGCCCTCTGCAGGGCACTCGAACATAATATCCGCCTCGGAGATGCCATGTAGGGGTTGTGCACCGTGAAAATTATTTATCATAATGGCTATAGGACGTTGATTAATTTTGTTTTTGTCCAAGGGCAAGCCTGTTAATTGGCTAGTTTCGGAGCCTTCCGCTTTATCTTTATGTGAAAGTTGTGACAGCTGAACTGATTCGTTTTGTTTGATTTGCGTAAACGCATAGTATACACCGCCGGACAATATTACAATGAGTAATGACAGGCAAACAATTAACTTAGACTTTTTTTTCACATTTTTACCTCCATGTGTATGATTTTTACATTTTTTTGCAAAAATAATTTACTTCTACCTTTTTTGTGGTATAATTAATGTAAATAAAAATTTCCAAAACGAAGGAGTTTTGACTATGAATATTTGGCACGATATCGATGCAAGTCGTATTTCTGCGAACGATTTTACGATGGTTGTAGAGATTCCAAAGGGGTGCAAGGTGAAGTATGAGCTGGATAAGGAAACCGGTATGCTTCAACTGGATCGTATTTTGCATACGGCGACGCGCTACCCGGCTACGTACGGCTTTATTCCGCGCACCTATGCCGAGGATAACGACCCGCTAGATGCGTTGGTTCTTTGCAGCGAGACGGTCGTTCCATCGACCTTGATTAGATGCTATCCGATTGGCGTTATCAAGATGGTAGATGGTGGCGAGAACGATGAGAAAATTATCGCAATTCCTTATGATGACCCGGTTTATAACGGCTACAAGGATATTAGCGAGTTGCCTAAGCACATCTTCGACGAGATGAGCCATTTCTTCACCATTTATAAGGACCTCGAGGGTAAAAAAACAAGCATCGAGGCAGTTGAGGGTGCGAGTGTTGCTGTTAAGGTTATCGAAAATTGCATCGAATATTATAACAAAAAGTTTGGTAAGTAATTAAAATTTTACTTTTTATATTAGTAAAAGGCATTTCATTTTTGAGAAATGCCTTTTTTGTTGCTCTTTTTATGTGTGCAGGTTAACCTTGAATAACATTTTGACCAAGAACTATAGGGTCATATTGGTTCACAGCATTATAGTTGATTGTGATGTTTATTCTGGCTGTTACAACCTCCAGCTTTTGCTCAAAATCCTCAGATTTCATGTCGTATAGAATTTTTGCTCTCTCTGTTTCGTTGTTCAAGTCTGGTACGGTAAGCGTGTCGCCTCCGGCACTCTTATAAAGGAAAAAGTGTGCGTCGTTAAATTTAACTTGCGCGGCCTTTCCGACTGCAAGGTCCTTTACGGCGTCGATAATTTCTTGAGGGAACGCTGGCGATGATAAGTTGATTACTTGCTCTGCTAGTGGGTCATGTTCGCCCTCAACTTTGTCGTTTGCCTTTATTAAGTCTCGAATTTGATCAATCTTCTTTGAGCCGTTGTTAATTGCCTCTACGTACTCGCCAAACTGCTTTTGAATCGATTCGTCTGTCTCGACTTTCTTCTCTTCTTTATTTTCTGCATTTTCTTCAGAATTTTCATTGCTAGTTTCTGTTTCAGTCGTAGGCATCTTTGCGTAGAACTTTAAGGATATATAGTTCTTCTTGTAATAATCGGTAATTTCTTCGTCAGATACTGCATCCGAACCGTCTTTGCCATAATATGCATTGAAAAGTTTTTCGCGTTTTGCATTTAAAAGAGAATAAGCTTGGTGTATGGCATCTTTATTTATGCCAAAGTTTCTCTCGTACATGCTACCTGAAGATTCCCATATGGAATTAGTTGATTCGTCCGCTTTCTTTAGCTCCTCTTCTGTTAGTTCTAGATTTTTTTCTTTAAATAGTTGCTCAATTGCTAGTTTTTCTTTGCATGCATCTATCGCTTTGCTTACTATCCAATCTGGTGCGCTTTTTTCTTCTATGGTTTCTTCCGCAATATTTGTTGTGGTTATGCCTTGTTCCGCTAACTTATTATGTGCTGACTGGTATGCATCCATTAGATAAAATACATATTCGCCTGTCGAAATGGTATCATCTTCTGCCTTGAGAGCCCAGGATCGGTCTACGCATGCGACTAGTGGTAACACAAATACGCCAAGGGTTAGTACTGCCAGAACCTTTTTTAATGTTTTCATGCCTTTTACCTCCGTTTTTTGTGCGAAACTTTTGCTAGCGCGCGGGCGCAGCCCGAAAAATTTTTATTTTAAAATTTTTCTGTCGAAACAACATGTAATGTTGTTTCGATGCACCAAATAAGTCGGAAGACTTATTTGGTGGGGCTGCGCCCTTGCGCTAAGCTAAAAGTTATCGCAAAATAAAATATCTACTTTCAGATTATACACACATTTAGGGAGCATGTCCATAAAAAATTAAGATAAAGATAAAATTTCTTTTAAATTGTTAATTGGGGAGAGAGCGGGATTTATTTTAACGCAAATATGGGATTTAGGAGCAGTTTTGATTGTGATACGGCTGCCCATTGTTTTAATAAATTTTTCTAATAGCTGTTGATTTAACTCATTAGCGAAGAGCAAGAAAATACTATTTTGCTGACGGATTTCGTAGATACCGAGGTTAGCAGCGGTGTTTCGGATAAGAGCGATATCGATAAGATTAATGACGCTTTTGGGCGGCTCACCGAAGCGGTCGATGAGCTCATCAATGACATCCAGAGTATCTTCTTTTTCTCGAATATCTGAGATTTTGCGATAAATATCGAGGCGCTGATTAACATTTGAGATATAACTTTCTGGTATGTGCGCATTGACTTGAATATCAACGAGGCAATCGAGGTCGAGGTTTTCCACGGGCGTGCCTTTTTCTTGGTTTATGGCGTTGCCGAGGAGTTTAATGTACATTTCATAACCGACATCGGCCAAATGTCCGTGTTGCTCGCCGCCTAGAATATTTCCGGCACCGCGAAGTTCTAGGTCACGCATAGCTATTTTAAAGCCAGAGCCAAACTCGGTAAACTCTTTAATAGCACTCAACCGCTTTTGAGAAATTTCGCTCAGGGCCTTATTGCGCTTATAGGTAAAGTAGGCGAAAGCGCGGCTTGCAGAACGGCCGACGCGCCCGCGAATTTGGTGCAGTTGAGAGAGGCCTAGGTTGTCGGCATTTTCGATAATTAAAGTGTTCACGTTTGCTATGTCGATGCCTGTCTCGATGATTGTGGTGCAGACGAGGATATCGATTTCGTGGTCAATGACTTTTTGCCAGACGTTTGAAAGTTCTTGTTCAGACATTTTTCCATGTGCATATCCGACGTGAGCTTCGGGTATTTGCGACTGTAATAATGCGGCTTTTTGTGAAATTGTACCAGTGCTATTGTGCATATAGTAAATCTGCCCACCTCGCCGTAACTCACGCCTAATGGCCTCGTTGATGATAGCTTGGTCGTGTTCGAGTACGTAAGTTTGTACCGGTACGCGATTTTGCGGTGCCTCCTCGAGCGATGACATATCGCGGATGCCCGACAATGCCATATTTAGCGTACGCGGGATGGGCGTGGCTGACAAAGTAAGAATATCGACGTTTTTTGCAAGCTCCTTAAAGCGCTCTTTCTGCTTAACGCCGAATCGTTGTTCCTCGTCGATAATAACAAGACCTAAGTCGTAAAATTGTACATCTTTTTGCACGAGCCGGTGCGTCCCAATGATAATATCGATTTCGCCGCGTTTTAGCCTCTTTAGAATGGCCTCTTGCTGTTTGGTTGTGCGAAAGCGCGATAGCAGCTCGATGCGGATTGGAAACGACTTGAAGCGTTTTAGGACCGTTTGAAAATGTTGCCAGGCAAGGATGGTTGTTGGGACCAAAATTGCACATTGCTTTGAGTCGCAAACACACTTGAATGCCGCACGTAGCGCCACCTCAGTCTTTCCAAATCCAACATCTCCACACAAAAGTCGATCCATGGGCGCCACTTTTTGCATGTCTGCCTTTATTTCGTCGATGCATTGCATTTGATCCGGTGTTTCCTCAAACTCAAATTGTGCCTCAAAGTCACGCTGCAGCTCGTTGTCCTCCGAGAAGGCATGCCCCTGCGCTTTCATCCGCTCGGAGTATAGTTTGATTAACTCTTTTGCCATATCTTGGGTAGCCTTTTTTACGCGCGCTTTCGATTTTTGCCAGTCAGTCGAGCCCAGTTTGTTCAGCTTTACTCGTGTTTCTGCGCCTGGTCCGATGTATTTATCAATTAAGTCGAGTTGCGTGACGGGTACATATAGCGTGTCACCTTTGGCATAGGAAATTTTGAGGTAGTCCTTTTGGATTCCTTGTGTCTCAAGCTTGTGAATACCCTGAAAAATTCCGATCCCATGCAGGTTGTGCACGATATAGTCCCCAATGTTGAGATCGGAAATACTATAAATACTTTTTTTCTTATTTTTCTTTTTTGGAATTTTATTCGTCGTTTTGTCAGGTAGGTTACAAGATATGAGAGAAAATTTTATGTCTGGATATTCAAAACCTTCCGAAAGAGCTCCGGTTGTTACATGAGTTTTACCAGGGGTTATATTATTCAAGCTTTCTTCGAAAAGTATATTCTGAGAAAGTTGGTTCAGGTCGAATGCAATGCGGTTTGCGCTGTCTTCATTTCCCGCAAGGATTACAACGGTTTGGTCTTTATAAGTACTAGATAAGTCTTCCGCTAATTGAGAAATATTTCCGTTCCATAAAGGAATTTCTCGGGCGTTTACTGAAAATTTTTGTGTTGTTTTTGTAAAGTAATCTTGCGTTAAAAATTGGTCAAGGTAAATAGTAGATTTATTTGTCAGTTGGCTTAAGAATGCGGTTTGGTCGAGAAAAAATGACCCCAATTCTTTAAATAAAATGCCTTCCTCCAGATAAAATGTTAAGTCGTTTTGCCACTGCGCTTCGAGATTCTTTATTTGTTGGTTTATTTGCGCTTGCTCCGATAAAAATATGAGGCTGTCTTTAGGCAAATAGTCAAAAATAGTACCGGGATTATCGTAAATAAGATTAACATATTTGTCTCTGGAGCCGATTGTACCGGTGTTTTCTAAGATTTCAATCTCTTTTGTTAAAATACCCAATGTGTTTGCATTGGTGTGATTTTTTGACAAATTTGATTTTAAATTTTGCAACTTTTGAACAATAGCCTCTTTGTTCTCTATTATGATTTCTCGGGAAGGCGCAATGGTTACGGCTTCAACGGACTTTGTTCGTCTTTGAGTCGCGGGGTCAAAAAAGCTTATGGAGTCGATTGTGTCGCCAAAAAGCTCAATTCTCACGGGATACGCGTGGTTGATAATAAATAAATCTAATATTCCTCCGCGTATAGAAAATTGTCCGGGACCTTCCACTTGATCAAATCGCTCATAGCCGCAGTTTAAAAGCTTTTTTGCAACGTCTTGTAAAGATATTACCTCATTTAGTTTGAGTTTAAAAGTGTTAGCTGAAAAATTTTTTACAGGTGTAGTGTATTGAAAAATGGCGTCGATGCTAGCAATAACAATGTTGACCTCGTTGTTCAGGATTTTTTGCAAAGCCGTGAGCCGTTGATGCTCAATAGTTATGGATTGACTGTCGATATTGTAAAAGTTCAGCTCTCGACTAGGGTAGAGTACGGTTTTACAACCCATGGCGGAGAGATTTTTTTTCAACGTTTGTGCAATATTCTCAGTTGGCACAATAAATAATGCGAATCTTTTTTGATGATGAACGGCAGAATGCACAAAGTGCGCTTTATGGATATCTGCTATTCCGAAAATACTTATGGTATTGTTTGATGAAGACATAACTTTAAGTATATTGGCGTAAGGTTGATATGCCGATAAAATATTCTCTAAAAATTTCATTTTCTTGCCTCTTCTAGGAGTTGAGCTTATTCATAGCGTCATCGATTTTGTCGTTAACAATTAATGAGAGAGCAGAATGAGCTTTTTGCATTGCGTTGTCTAGCAAAGGCCGCTCTGAGGAGGTGAAATCGGAGAGAACCCAATCAGCGAGATCCCACTTTTCTGGTTTAGCACCAACTCCAATTTTTATCCTGGTAAATTGCTCGGTACCTGTTTTAAATATAATATCTTTTAGGCCATTATGTCCGCCTGCGCTGCCTTTTCTTCTAATTCTTATCTTACCAACCGGAAGAGATATATCGTCGACTATAACAATAAATTTTTCTGCGGGAATTTTGTAGAAATTTGCGAGTTGAATAACAGCGTCTCCGCTTAAGTTCATGTATGTTTGTGGCTTAACGAGCAAAACGCGCTGATTTTCGAGCGTAGCCTCGAAGATTTCAGACTTAAACTTAACTTTTTTATTAGAGACGTTGTGCTCTTTTATTATATGGTCAATCGCGATGAAACCAGCGTTATGGCGGGTATTTTTATATTTATCGCCAGGGTTGCCAAGCCCTACAATAACATAATCTATTTTTTGTTTATGATTTACCTTTTTAAAAAAGTTGAACATAGTTAACACCTCTTTGTTTATATAAACAACTAAATGGCGGGGCATAATGATACCCCACCGGTTAAAATTTGACTTGGTTGCCTTCGTTTAGTTGAACATGGGAGAAACTGGAGTTTCTTCATAAATTCGCTCAATAGCCTCTGCAAAAAGCGATGCGACCGATAAAATACGGAACTTATCGATGAATTTTTCTTTTGGAATCGGGACGGTATCGAGCAGGTAGAGTTCGTCAATATGACTATTTTGTATACGCTCGATGGCCGGGCCGGACAAAACTGCGTGCGTGGCACAAGCAAAAACCGTACTAGCGCCGCCTTTTTCGACGACTGCAGCGGCAGCATTGCAAAGGGTACCGGCGGTGTCGATCATGTCGTCAACGAGGATAACTTTTTTGCCCCTCACGTCGCCGATAATATTCATCACCTCAGAGACATTGGCTTTCTGACGGCGTTTATCAATAATTGCGATAGGGAGCGAAAGCTTGGAGGCAAACGAGCGGACCCTCGTAACAGAGCCCAAGTCCGGGGATACGACGACGTACTCATCTGTGTTTGACTTAATTTTGTTCCTCAAAAAGGAGGCCAATAAAGGCGAGCCAACTAGGTTGTCGACGGGGATATCGAAGAAGCCTTGAATTTGCGGGGTATGCAAGTCCATCGTAAGGACGCGGTCTGCGCCGGCAGTGGTGATTAAATCCGCGACGAGCTTGGCAGAAATCGGATCTCGGGCGCGGGCCTTTCTATCTTGACGCGCGTAGCCAAAATATGGAACAACCGCGGTGATTCTAGCAGCCGACGCGCGCTTCATGGCGTCTATCATAATCAGCAATTCCATGATGTTTTGGTTAACTGGACTGCATGTAGACTGAATGATGAAACAATCAGAGCCGCGCACCGATTCTTCTAGCGAGACTGAAATTTCGCCGTCGCTAAAGGTGGAAACTTCTGCCTTGCCAAGTGGTAATTTTAACGCTTGCGCGATGCTTTTGGCCACTGCTAAATTAGAATTACCTGCGAAAATTTTGATATCCTTGCAATGAAAATTCATACTGTTTCCCCGCAATCTTAATAGTCTTATTTTTTAAACGAATAGCAATATGTTGCTCTGTTTATACAATTTTGTTGCTAATCATAACAGAAAAAGGCTGGAGTTTTGTATCATCTAAAATCCTCGAGTTGGCGCAGTGCATAGCGCTTATTGTCAAGTTGTTGCCTATTAGACAATTGTCGATTTGTGCATTTGGCCCAATCGTGCAATTTGTACCGATAATTGTCTCGCCTGTGATAATTGTACCAGGTAAAATGCAGGTGTTTTGCCCGATTTTCACGGTATCGGAGATGATAACCCCGTCTGCGCAAGGAATATCGACGCCGTTACACATGAAAGCAGTTAGAATGTGATTTCTTGCGATATTGTTAAGCTCGTTTAGTTGGATTGGCGTGTTTGCCCCGAGCACGGTCTTTTCGGATTCCGAAATGTACGCGTTAACATTAAGGCCTTGAGCCAAGAGTAGGCCGATTGCGTCCGGAAGGTAAAATTCACCTTGAGCGTTATCATTTTTGATGTCATGTAGCACCTGCACAAGGGCTTTGACGCTGAACCAATAGGCTCCAGAGTTGACTTCGTTAATTTTTTGAGTTTGCTCATCGGCGTCTTTTTGTTCGATTATAGCGGCAAGGGTGCCGGTGTGATGCTCTCGGACTATTCTGCCGTAGCCAAATGGATTTGATATTTTGGCGGAAATCACCGTCGCGGCATTGGCTTGCTTTTTGTGCAAGGTATAGGCGTTTTTTATTGTGTCGGCATCCATAAATGGTGCGTCACCGTTGAGGATTAAAACGTCCTTTTCGCGGTTTTCTAAAAGGAATTCTTTTGCCGTCAAAACCGCATGAGCCGTGCCTTTTTGCTCTTTTTGAAGGACGGTCTTATACGTTGTGGAAAGCGTTTGCAAATAGTTTACGACAACTTCGCTTTTGTAGCCAGTAACAACGCAGACAGAGGGGATTTTTGCGATATTTATTGCATCTAGAACCCATTTTAACATAGGCCGAAACAGCACTTTAGACAAAACTTTTGGCATATTTGACTTCATTCGAGTGCCGGCACCGGCAGCCAAGACGATAGCACAGGTATTAGTCATGCAACTTCTCCTTTGGTAATGATATACATTATAATTATCGCATAAACGGAAGATTTTTCAAGTGATACTTCGGGGAAACTTCAGATTTTAGTAAGAGTTGTAGTATACTTTATGTTAAATGCTAATTTTTGTGAGAAAATTTTCATATTGATAAAAATGTCACCAAGTTTATTTGATCGAGCCTATTTTTATTAAGTCTAAAGTCGCGACAATAGCCCGATAGGCTGCTGCTGTGCGGATGTAGTCGCGTGAAGTACGGTGGCCTTGCCAAAGATTGAGCGTTAGGTAGGTAGTCTTCGTCATATTAGACAATCCAATGAAAACAAGCCCGGTTTGGTCGGTTTTGTTAGGATTTTTGGGGCCGGCAAAACCTGTGGTAGAGAGACCAATATCGGCGCCGGAAAGCTTTCGAATATTAGCAGACATCTCCATGGCGGTCTCCTTCGAAACGGCGGTGTGCTGCGCAAGCGTGCGACTTGAGACAGAGAGCACATTTTCCTTTATAGTGTCAGAGTACGCGCAAATTCCGCACTCAAAAACGCTCGAGGCGCCAGGAATATCGGTTATAAGCTTAGAAATAAGGCCGCCGGTGCAGCTTTCTGCGGTAGCGAGTTTCAAGTGCTTTTCGCGAAGAACATCAACGAGTTCGCTGGCGGCTAATTTAATATTAAAAGGGCTTGATGTGTGAAATTTAGTCATTTGCAGCCTCCTTTTAGTTATACTTTTATTGTATTTATGTGGTGAAACAATGTCAATTTTCGCATAAGCTAACTTTAAATTTTCTTAAATATTTTATTGAATTTTTTAAGGATTTTATTTATCATAAAAGCAAGAAAGTAGTTGGAGGTGCAATATGCTACGAAGTGAAAATTTAATCGGCGTAATTTGTATCAATCTTATTATAATTTCAATCTGGCACTTATCTATTTGTGCAATTTGCAAAAGCTTAAACGATGATTTTTTGGATTACAATAAGTATAGTTTTAAAATAAAAAACATAGAGGATAATGGTTTTTTCTACAGTAAACGGCTTAAAATCAAGCAATGGAAGGACTTATTGCCTCAATATATTTCGAGAGATGGATTTTCTAAGAAAAAGTTGGATAGCTTGTCGTTAGAATATATTGACCGTTTTATTTTGGAGACATGTCGAGGCGAGTGGGCGCACAAAAAATGCATGTTAGTTTCGGTACTTTTGCTGTTTATTAATCGCTTTTTGGTTGGCTTCGCGTTTGGAGGTTTGGTAGTGTTCGTCAATTTGCCATATGTGTGCATCCAAAGATACAATAGAATTCGGTTGCTTCGCACTAGGGAGCGACTCTTGCAACAAGATGGACGTAAAAGCGAGAGGCTAATTGGCTTTGTTAAAAGGCTTGATATGGCCGATTCTCAGTGATTTTTGAACTAGAAAGGATTAGGAAAAGTTTATGCCGCGCTTTTTTATAGACAAGCCTGTAGATGGCTTTTTTCGAGTCACGGGTGTGGACGCTCGACATATTGAAAAGTCGCTTAGAATGCGGCCAGGCGAAGTTTTAATTTTGTGCCACGGAGGAGTCGACTATATTTGTAAGATAGACAATTTTGAAAAAGATTCAGTCGTCGTCGAGCTGGTAAGCAGCAAGAAAAACACCGCAGAGCCAAACACAAGCGTTACGCTTTTGTACAGTTTGCCGAAAGGTGACAAAATGGATCTTGTGGTGCAAAAGGCCGTGGAAGTTGGAGTTTGTGCAATTTTACCTGTGTTGACAAAACGATGTGTCTCGCGGCCAGATGAGAAAACCTTGCAGAAAAAAGTTCAACGTTGGCAAAAAATTGCACAAGAGGCTGCTCAACAATCCGGACGAGGCGCGATTCCAAAGGTGTACGAGGCGATGGATTTTTCTCAAGCGCTAAACGTAGGCACTCAAAGCGAAAAGGCCATCTTATTTTACGAAGGCGGCGGCAAGCCACTTGGGCAGCTACTAGCAAAAAAGCCGGAATCAGTTTCTATTTTTATCGGACCAGAGGGCGGTTTTGACGAAGATGAGGTTCAACTTGCAAAAGAAAAAGGTTTAGAGGTGTGTTCCTTGGGAGAGCGAATTTTGCGCACCGAAACCGCAGCAATAGTGGCCTCAGCGCTAACTATTTACGAGACAGATAAAATCACATAAAAATAACCCCTTAGAAAAATCAAATTTCTTTGGGGTTAAATTTTTATTTACTTTGTTGATTTTTTGAAGCCATCTTTTAGTGAAACCGCACGATTAAAAACAAGCTGACCGGGCTTACTATCGACATTATCGACACAAAAATATCCTAATCGCATAAATTGGAAGCTAGCCGGCGCAATGACGTTGGACAAATTCTTTTCCACCTTACAATTCGTCAAAATCTCCAACGAGTT
This sequence comes from Acutalibacteraceae bacterium, assembly GCA_045540315.1. Lineage (GTDB taxonomy): Bacteria > Bacillota > Clostridia > Oscillospirales > Acutalibacteraceae > CAG-557. The sequence goes on from JAZQHA010000140.1 coordinate 46,723, forward strand.
CGGATTTACATAGTCAATGAAATCCCCGTCGCCGCCTTCTGGATCAGCGACTGTAAAGAGGTTATCGTATAGCCGCACCTCCGCGTTAACGGCCGTTGTGGCGTCGACCCAATGAATCGTGCCCTTAACTTTTCGGCCGTCGGGAGTGTTGCCACCGCGCGTTTCCGGGTCGTACTCGGCGTAAACTTCGAGGACGTTCCCATTTTCATCGGTTTTGCAGCCAGTGCAACGCACAATGTACGTACTCTTCAGGCGAACCTCATTGCCGGGGAACAGCCGAAAATAGCCCTTAGTTGGCTCTTGCATAAAGTCGTCTTCCTCGATGAAAAGTTCTCTCGAGAAGGTAATCGTTCGAGTTCCATCCTCGGGTCGATTCGGGTTATTTTCGACCTCAAACGTCTCGATTTTTCCCTCAGGGTAGTTGGTGATAATCAACTTTATCGGGCGCAAGACAGCCATAGTTCGTTGAGCATTTTGGTTTAAGTCCTCACGAAGGCAGTGCTCCAAGAAGCCATAATCCACGGTGCTGTTGACCTTCGAGACACCGATTCTCTCACAGAAGTTGCGAATGGAGGCCGGAGTATAGCCGCGTCGTCTGAGGCCAGACAGAGTGGGCATCCGAGGGTCGTCCCAGCCACTCACAAAGCCTTTTTCGACGAGCGTGCGAAGCTTTCTTTTACTCATAACGGTGTGATTTATGCCGAGGCGCGCGAACTCAATTTGTCGTGGCTTGGAGGGGGCACTAATGTTGTTAATAACCCACTCGTAGAGCGGTCTGTGGTCCTCGAACTCCAGCGAGCACAGCGAATGCGTAATGCACTCCATGGCGTCCTCGATGGGGTGGGCGTAGTCGTACATTGGGTAGATGCACCAGTCGTCGCCGGTGCGGTGGTGGTGCGAGTGGCTGATTCTGTAAATGACCGGGTCGCGCATATTAAAGTTACCGGAGGCGAGATCGATTTTTGCGCGAAGTGTCATTTTTCCGTCCTCGAACTCCCCAGCGCGCATTCTTTTAAATAAATCTAAGCTCTCGGCAATCGGACGCTCTCTAAAGTAGCTAACGGCTGGATTTTTCAAGTCGCCTCGATTTGCTTTAACCTCTTCAGGGGTCATCTCGCAGACGTACGCAAGGCCTTTTTCGATAAGCTCGCAGGCAAAATTATACATATCCTCAAAGTAATCTGAAGCAAAATAAAAGCGGTCATCCCAGTCGAAGCCGAGCCATTTAATGTCCTCTTTAATGGCATCGACGTACTCCACGTCCTCCTTAGTTGGGTTTGTGTCGTCCATGCGAAGATTGCAAATTCCGCCAAATTTCTCAGCCATGCCGAAGTCGATGCAAATGGCCTTGGCGTGCCCGATGTGTAAGTATCCGTTGGGCTCGGGAGGAAATCTAGTGTGAACTTTTTCGCCATAGCAACGGCCGCCGGGCTTAATTTCCTCTTTAATGATGTCCTTAATAAAGTTATTATTTTCTTCCACGTCCTCGGGTGCCGAGGTAGTGATATTTTTCTCGTCAATCATGGTCGTTTTGCTCCTTTTTCTGTTGTTTATAGTAGTTTGCTCAAACCAATATTTAACCGTCGCAGAGATTCTTCTTTTCCGAGAATTTCCAAAATTTCGATAGCCCCACCGGGAGTTACGGTCATTCCGGAGGCTGCGATTCTCACGGGCCACATGACGGTGCCATTTTTAAGCTGCAACTTTTCTGCTAAGCTGACTAGGCATGCGTGTATTGTATCGTGAGTCCACTCGCCCAACTGAGTCAACTCCTCGGTAGCTTGTTTGAGTAACTCTGGCACATTCTCTAGCGTAGTTTTGCTTTTCTTGTTAACAAAAAGTTCTTTATCATACTCTGGCAACTGTGCAAAAAATTTTATCATTTCTGGAATTTGCGTCAAAATTATTACTCTCTGTTGAAGAATCGCCGCAAGTTTTTCCCAGTCGAGGTTGCTTTTTATAACGGACTTAAAATATGGCATAGCAAGCTTTGTAAACTCCTCGAGCGAGAGCGCCCTAATGTACTCAGCATTAAACCAGTTTAGCTTGTCGTAGTCAAAAACAGCCGGCGACTTGCAGATACCGTCGATAGAAAAGGCTTTTACAAGTTCCTCAAGAGTGAAAATTTCGCGATTTTCCTTGGGACACCAGCCCAAAAGCGCAATGTAATTGATGATAGCCTGGGGAAGATAGCCTTGTTGAACTAAGTCCTCAAAGCCCGTGGCTCCGTGCCTTTTTGAGAGCTTCGAGACGGTCCCGTCCGAGTTTTTACCATTAATTAGCGGCAAATGCACATATGTGGGCGGCTCCCAACCAAAGGCCTCGTACAAGAGGTTGTATTTTGGCGTCGAGGATAAGTACTCGCTGCCGCGCACCACGTGCGTGATGTGCATGTCGTGGTCATCAATGACATTCGCAAAATTATATGTTGGATAGCCGTCACTCTTGAGTAGAATTTGATCCTCGATTTCGCTGTTTTCTACCGTTATTGTTCCATAAACGGAGTCTTCAAAGCTCGTTGACCCTTCAAGCGGCATTTTTTGTCGAATAACGTAAGGAACACCTTCGTCTAAAAGCCTTTTAACCTCTTCTGCAGCTAAGTCGCGACAGTGCCGGTCATAGCCACCAGAGAATTCTCCGTTGTTACTTTGTGCATTGTGTAGACCCTCAAGGCGCTCCTTCGTGCAAAAACAACGGTATGCTTTCCCCTCTGATACTAGCTTTTCGGCCATCGTGCGATATAAATCTTTCCTCTCGCTCTGCACATAAGGACCATAGCTGCCTCCGATATCTGGGCCTTCGTCGTGCTTTAGGCCCACTTGCTTTAGCGTATTATAGATAACTTCAATCGCTCCATCCACTAAACGCTCGCGGTCAGTGTCCTCTATCCTCAACACAAAGTCTCCATTCTCAGATTTCGCAATCAAATACTCAAAAAGCGCTGTTCGTAAATTCCCTACATGCATATATCCTGTAGGACTAGGCGCAAAGCGCGTTCTTACCTTGTTGTGTGGCATAGTTTGTTCATCCCTTTGTTTTTTCGTAATAATTTATTTTACTTTAATTATTATACAAAAAAATTAGGGTTTATCAAATTTGGTGGCTATCATCGACGGATTTTTTTGTATGAGTTTGCCTTCCATGTGTGCAGTGCTTACCGCAGCCAGCCGCGAGGCCAGAAAAACCACATTCTGGGGTTTTTCTGTAAGCAGCACTTGTGCTGCTTAGGCTCCATGATAATGGAGCCGCCTCGCGGCGGGCTGTGACAAGCACAAAAACATGAGTTACCTAATTAAGCTAGAGGCATATTCCTCAAGGCACAAATTTTGAGACGACATGGCCTTGGCGTGTTCTTCTCCTACGTATCGAAAATGAGCAGGTTCAAAAGGTCGACCGGTTATATTTTCTTTGTCTTGAGGGTACCGTAAGATGAAACCGTAGTTTTGAGAATGTTCTATAAGCCAGCTATATTCAGCAGTTTCGGTGAATTCGATATCGGCTGCGTTGAAGTCTATCGCTAAGCCTGTGTGATGTTCGCTGTACCCAGGTAACGATGTTTCTCGCATTACTTCTCTAAATGCTTCGTCTTTAGTTAACCCATTCGCGATTGCATCGTTTACGTTTCGGCTAAATATCTGTTCTTGCCTCTCGAACGAGCGATAACCTGTTGATACCCATATTTTGAGGCCTGCATTTGTCGCGTCGCGTAGCATCTCAGAAAGAGCAAAAATAATACGCTCGTCTATTTCAATGTCGCCAAACAGCTTTAGCGTTGGGCTAGAATACTGCGGCGTAATATTATTTTCGTTAACAACAATTAAGTTCCAGTCACAAGCTTGGTTCCAGCTATTAAAATCTGTTCGTATGTTTTTTTTCTTTACGCTCACCGCTTGGTTTATCACCAGAGATGTTTCGTTTTGCCGCTCTATTGTCTCTTTTTCAATATCTATAAAAATATATGTCAAAACCCACACAGAGAGTAAAATGCTACCGAGAAATGTGCATAGTAGCGTTCTTTTTCCAAAAATATGATGACTTTTCAAGTATCTCTTTTTATGCTGTTTTAAGTAGTTTTTTTTCCTTGTCAATAAATTCAGTCCTTTTCAGTGCAGCAACGCCGGGGGCGCAGCCCGAAAAAATTTATTAAATTTTTTCTGTCGAATTTACAAGTAAATTCGATACACCGACGAAGTCGGTGGGGTTGCGCCTTGCCCGGGCGTTGCAGACATTAAAATAGAGATGTGCAGGCAAAAATTTAAACCCATATATCTTATAAAATTAAGATACAGGGTTTAAGATACGCTATATATAATTGTAACCGAATCTAGCCAAGAAATTCTAAAACTTACAGATATTTACGGGGATCGACCCATCGACCATTTTGGGCGACGCCGAAGTGCAAATGAGGGCCGGTAGAGAATCCCGTGCTACCAACATTACCAACAATATCTCCGGCTTTCACATTCTGGCCTGGAGAGACAGAAACCTTTGACAAATGCGCATATATAGTTTCATGGCCATTGCTGTGTCTAATTCTCACATTAAGTCCCCAGCCAGAGCCCCAGCGATTTGTAGAGTTCACGGCGATAACGACTCCATCTGCAGCAGCTGAGACAGGAGTGCCTGTTTTCGCTGCATAGTCTCTACCGTTATGGAAACCTCTCCCGCGGCGACCGAATTCAGAAGAGATTTTGAATGAACCTCGGACAGGGCATATATAGTGTCCTGGTTTAGATGGTGTTTGCGAGTTAATGTTGTTTGACAGTTGATTTCTTTTGGCGCGATTAGCCTCAATTTGAGATTTCAATTTAGATTCTTCTTTTTGTAATCCTGTAAGAAGTTTTTCACATTCTTTTTGCAAGTTTCGCAACTCTGCTCTTTTTGCCTCTAGAGAGGCTGTTGAAGTTTCGACCTCATGTTTATTTTTATCAATAGTTTCTTTATCTTCTTCCAACTTAGCGTGGTTTTCTTTTAAATTATCGATAAGTTCAGCGTTGTGAGAGCTAAACCTTTGAATCAAATTAGATTTTTCAAAGAAATCATCGACGTCATCGACTTCCAATAATACGACCAACTCAGGAGTATCTCCGTTTTTATAAATAGCTCGTAATATTGCACACAAGTCATCCATGCTCTCGTCTATTTCGCACTGGATTTCCGCAGCTTGAGCTTGTTTTTCGCTTATATCCTGGTTAAGAATTTTTAATTTTTGCTCTTCGATGTTTATTTGTTTTCTTAATACGTTTACCTTTTCGTTGATGCTTGCTCTATAAGCTTTTTGACTTCTGATATTATTTTTTAAACTTGAAAGACGAGCGTTTAGAGCTTCATTTTGTTTATCCAGCTCATTTTGTTGGCAGGTTAAAGCCGCGACTTGATCTTCAGCTGAGACTTTTTCTGGTTGTTTAAATATAAAGCCAGCGCTCAAGATAGCAGTGGACAAAAAACATGCTACAACTTTATTATGTGTCTTCAAAATTTATGCCTCCACCTTTGTTTTAAAGTTTCAAAGAAGAAACCTATATTACAAATATGTAACCATTTTATCATTAATATTAGAGGTGGGTCAAGCAATCTTACACAAAAAAGACAAATTCTCTTTAAGCGACAAAAGCAACAATTGCAAACAAAATAAATTGTGAAACCCAACAATGGTGGCGCAAGCGCTGTCGAAAAAGCAAAGAAGAGAAAGAAAAAGGTAGTGTGAATTTTTTATTAACATGATATAATCAGATTGTTATTTGGATACAAAATAAATTTTTTCTTTTAAGGAGAGAGCTTCTTTGATTAAAAAACTTCTAATATTTTTAAGTATGTTTGCGTGCTTATTGGAAGGGGGCGTTCAAGCTACACTTGCTTGCGATGAGCCTCCTTGTAAACGTCCAAAGTTTGGAGAACGTGGGGCAATGGCTAAGGAGGAGCCTCCGTTACCTGATGATAATAGTTTACCTGGGGTGTTTTTCTCTGCTGTTCCTGTGAGTGGAAATAGCTCTGAGGAGCAGGTGCCAAAAAAACCAGGCAATTTTGATGAGTTTTCGGCGGATTTTCTTGGTGAAATTTTTGCGAGCCTATCAATACAGTAATTTCTAAGATTTAATGCTAATTGCAGTAGCTTATACTTAGTACTCGTGCTTTTCCGGTGATAACTGCGCAGAAGATAATAGGAATAAGTTGCTACAAAATGTAGATGTAAAAAAGGCAAACCCAAGACGTCACAAATATGTGGCGTTGTTTTTTATTTTAAAAATATTTACAAAAAACTTGACAAGCAAATTTATATATGTTAAAATTTATCTAAATTTAATTTAGAAAGGAGTTTTTTGAATGAAAAACGAGCAAATTCAAGAATTTTTCACAAAGGTGGCGCAGGACGAGGGTTTTAAAGCAGAGGTTTTGAAGTTCAAAGAGGAAATGGAGGCGAAAAAGCTAAACGAGCAAGATGTGCAAAAGTTCGTCGGCAAGGTGCTTTTGCCAAAGGCCAAAAAGTTAGGCTACGACTTCTCTGAGAAAGATCTCGCTGATTTTGGCAACTCGCAGGGGATGGCAAACTTGGACAAACTTTCGCTCGAGGAAATGAAAAACGTGAGCGGAGGTGTGAACAAAGGCCTTTTGGGTGCGATATTCTTGCTGGCTATGTGTATGGGAGTTGGTGTGGCTGACATATCAGCTGCGGCTGTAGGTGTTCCGCTGGAGCTAAATGAAGTAGCGGTGAAGAATGGCTATATCAAAGATGCGGACGATAACGAAATTGACTCCGTTGACTCAGACGTGAGCGACGACGAAAAGGTAGAAGTAGTTTTTACACAGGAGCTAATTGACTTTATGAAAACGGCCGAGAGGGTAGATAGCGCGATTAAGCGAATAGAGGAGCGCGAACAGCGCGAACAGCACCTAAAGGACACCGTGCAGGATATGCAAGAACGTTTCATGAACGCGGTTACGGAGACCGCTTCCGCGAGAGACGAACTGGATTTTATGGTATATTCCTTGAACTCTGCGGCGAACTGTGCTTGGAGGGCGACGGTGAGCGCAGCTGAAGAGGATCGCGGTTCGTCTAAATCGTTTGCTCGTAAAGTGAAATCGTTTAGGGACGAAGCGCAAAGACATTTAGAAAGTGCTGTAAGTCAGGATGAGGCTTCTTGGCGTTGCATGGTTGACGCTGTGTACGTGTGGAGCGAGGTTGTGACGGAATTAAAGTTGTACATGCGTGATTTGACCCAAGTGTATGAGCTGCTGACACGATATGTGGACATGTATCCGAATGCATACAGACAGTTACTAAAGTATGATGGAAGTGGCGACGTGACGGAGCTTCAAACTGTGATGTGGGATGGACTTAAGGAAGGTATACAACATTTACAAGAAATTAAAACAAAGCTGGAAAGAGTTTCAGATGACTTGAAAAAGGCTGAGGCTTATCAACTGCGGGCTAAGGATAAGTTGCAGCTAGCCAATGATAAATTAAAAAAGAATTCAAGTATGATGGTACAAGCCGTCAATAAAAGGCTGCACAACCGCATTAATGCGTTACTAGCTAAGCAGAGCAACGCAACCACGAAACAAGAAAAGGAGCGGTTCGAACGTAAAATTGAATGGTTTGCTGCTGAGTTGCATACGACTCAGGCTAACGTACTACAAGCAAGAATTAAAGTGCTGCAGAACCAGATTAGAGATTCACAATCTGAAAATGACTATACTCATTCTGAGGAGTTTCGAGACGTGTGGTCGGGTAAGTTAGCGCCTTATATAACGCGGTTGGAAGAGTTGCAGGCTGAATTGGATGCTCTGGAGAATGAGGCTAATTCTGAGGACCTTCGTGGGTAATAATTTGACTTTCATTTTGGTGCATAGCCAACTGACTTTTTGCATATACTGTAAAGTAACCAAGACGTCACAAATGTGTGGCGTCATTTTTTTATGGAGGATATGTTTATGGGTGGAATCGCCGGTTGGATCGACTATGAAAATGACATTAGTGAAAATACGGCCGTCTTGAGTCGGATGTCGCAAAGCTTGGAAAGAAGAGGTCCGGATGCCTCTGGGGTGCACAAGGAAAAAAATGCTTGCCTGCTGCACCGGAGACTCATTGTGGTGGACCCGCAAAATGGTAAGCAGCCTATGCGTATTGCTTTTAATGACAACGATTATACTATTGTGTATAACGGAGAGTTGTATAACACTAAAGAACTTCGGGCTGAGTTGAGCTCGTTGGGTTACAGTTTTAAAGGCTACTCCGATACAGAAGTTTTGCTGGTGTCGTTTATTCATTGGCGCGAGCATTGTGTGGAGAAACTTAATGGTGCTTTTGCTTTCGCCATTTGGAGTACAAAAGAGCAAGTCCTTTTTATGGCTCGTGACCGCATTGGAGTAAAGCCTCTGTTCTTTTACCATCATAACAATGCGCTTATTTTTGCCTCCGAGATAAAAACGCTGCTTTGCAACCCTAAGGTCGAACCTAAAGTCGATGAGCAGGGCCTTTTTGAGCTGTTTTTCCTGGGTCCGGCCAGAACTTTGGGTCAAGGTATCATAAAGGGGATAAAAGAACTAAAGCCGGGCGAGTGTGCATATTTCTCGCGAGAGAATGGCTTGAAAATAAAAAAGTATTGGTCCATTAAAGCTCGAGAGTTCAGTGATAATTTTGCTGCTACGGTTGAGAAAACTAGATACTTAGTTACGGATGCAATCGAGAGACAACTTGCTGCGGATGTACCGTTGTGTTGCTTTTTGTCCGGTGGCCTGGATTCAAGTATTATTTCAAAAGTAGCGTCAAACTACTATAATCGAACTGGCCGAGGACAACTTTCGACATATTCGGTGGATTATGTTGACAACAAAAAGTACTTTAAGGCCAACGCCTTTCAACCAAACTCGGATACAGAGTTTATAAAAATAATGGTTAACACAATTCAGTCAGAGCATCATTATTGTTGGCTTGATAACGAGCAACTCGCAGAAACTTTAGTTAAAGCCACTCGCGCGAGAGATTTGCCAGGTATGGCGGATATAGATTCATCGTTACTTCTCGCGTGCCGGGAGGTTAAGAAAAATTTTACCGTGGCATTGTCCGGCGAGTGCGCAGATGAGCTCTTTGGCGGATACCCATGGTATCATAACAGAGATATGCTGTTTAGTGAGACGTTCCCTTGGTCGCGCTCTTTGGATGTGCGAAGAAGAATTCTTAAAAATGGTATCCTAAATGGCGCTGAGGAGTATGTTCAACAAAAATATTTGGATACAATTACTCAAACAGATAAATTGCCCCACGAGAATAGCCTCAATTCGCGTATGAGAGAGATGTTTATGCTAAACTTCAATTGGTTTATGCAGACCCTCCTTGATGATAAAAACACAAAAGAAAAATACTCTTACTTATACACGATATCTAACCTATTATCGTATACCACAACCTTTTTGATGAACGTATTGGCAATTAATTTTTTATCATCGAAAGACAAGTTGTCCCAATCGGTTAAGGTTGCTCGTATAATATCGTTAGATATATCTTCAGAATTGTTATTTTTTATTATGGTAAGTTGACTTTGTAATGTGTTTCGTTGTTGTTCTAATCGTTCAACTTTTTCATTAATATATTTCATTACGTTCTCGTTAGCCATAGAAATTTTATTAATCAAATTTTCTATTTCATCCTGAACTTTTTTTAATTGAATTTTCAATTTGTTTTTTTCTTTTTCAAACTCTATGCTCCTTTCTATTTTTGTAAATTGAAAATTTTCGATATAACGAATTAAATCATGCTTAACATTTGCTTCTATGTCATCAAATGTAATGGATTTTTTTCTTTCATAGCAAATTTTACTTTTTCTCCCTCCACAATTGATATAGCGTTTTCCATTTATTTGACCATTTACAACTGACACACCTAAACCACAATATCCACACTTTGTTAAACCAGTAAGCCATGTATGTGTACCTTTTCCGCTGTTACTGATTGGTTTATTTTTATCTAACTCATACTGTACTTCAAGCCATAAATCAGCATCGATAATCCCTTCATGCTGGTTCATTTGAACGATTTCACCGTCATATGTTGAAAATTTTGCTTGAGTTTTTCCTTCTCGTCTGGAATACACTGTACACCCATATAAACCTACAAAATCATCTATAGATTGATTGATTTTAGCGCCTCTACTTTCAAGATATGTGTAAACATCAGCGTTTGCACGAACATAAACAGGATTTCGTAAAATACGCCGTACAGATACGCTTTGAAAACTTTTGTCTCTATTGGTTTTGTACCCCCGCTTATTAAGTTGTTTAACGATGTCGCCTAAACTCTTAATTTTAACATATTCTTCATATATGAATTTGACAATCTCACTTTGATATAAATCAGATTCAAGAACATGGGTATTGATATTATCAATTATTCTAGGTACTTTTTTATAGCCAAATGGTGCAACTCCTGCAAGAAATAATCCCTTTTTTCCACGTTCATAAAAATTATCTGTAACACGTTTTTTTATCATATTCCTTTCAAGTTCTGCAAAAACCATAATTATTTGTAAAGTAGCTTTTCCCATTGCCGTACTTGTATCAAACTGTTCACTGCATGACTCAAATTCAACATTGTGTTTTTCAAAGTCACTATAAATATCAATAAAGTCTTTTAATGACCTACTTATTCTATCTACCTTATAAACAATAACTTTTGAAATACGTCCTGTTTCAATGTCTTTTAGTAGCGTAACAAAGCCTGGTCTTTTGGTATTTGCTCCTGAGTATCCTTTATCTTTATAAACTTTAAAATCAGCATTTTCAAAAAGTCGCTTTTGACAGCACTCTGCTTGTTGTTCAATACTTATACTATCTTTTTTGTCTATGGATTGTCTGCAATAAATAGCTATCATTTTAAGTACGCATCCTTTTTCTTTGATACATTATTTAATATCGCATCTGAATGTGAATACCGGTACTACCTTGTCATTTTTTTATACTTTCATAGATTTTTAAACAAGATTTTGTTATTGCCTCTTGTATTGAGCGTTTTGCGTCTTCGTTACTATAATAAGGGACATAACTTCTAACTTTAAATCCTAATTTACCCATATATGAGTTTTCGAGTTTATAGTTTACTTGTTCTTTATCGATTTGCATATGTAAAAATTCTCCTTTAATGAATTCTTTATCATACTCTGGTGAAGTATTTAAAGTTAAGCAATTGTTTTATATTTACTATGCAAAGTCTGAATTAGATATCCATAATATTTTGTTATTTACAAAATCTGTCAGCTTCTAAAAAGAGCGGCATAAGAACCCAGTATCCAGAAAAACTGAAAGCTTTTTGGGTGGTATGGTACTTCGCTGAAGTTATATTAAGGTCCCACATTTTGTCAGAGCGGATTTTGCTATGAGCACCTTACCGTGAACAGCAAGGCTTATTCGCTTTATGGTTCCTCATTTACCAAAAAAGTCTCCAGACTTTTTTTTGGCCCATTATATGCTTGAGCTGTGGCTAGGCAGGAGTATCTTTAAATGTTGAGGAGATATTAATATTTGATTTTCAATGCTTTGTGAAAGCCAATCATGACTGAGAATGAAAATAAAAAGCTGGCATACAATTTATGCGAACTTTAATTGATGGTACAAAACCGGGACAATCAGCGAGTTTTTGAAGAACTTCAAAAACAAAAAATCATAGACCTTCAAATCAAAGTTTTGAGTTTGGACAGTACCAGTATCAAAGTTAATCCAGATGCAGCGGGAGTTCAGTCAATTTAAATGCGACTTTTTTGAAGTGACAAGTGTGAAAAATTCCGACGAAATGAGCCTTCACTCGAATAAAAGTCGCTTTCAAGCTTTACTTTTTTTAAGAGGCTGTGGTAACATTATTTAC
>JAZQHA010000141.1:0-4292 GCA_045540315.1 Acutalibacteraceae bacterium
GTTAAAAATGCAGTTTTGACGCACGCGTTTTTTACACATTGCCAACATAGGCATCTTCCGTGGGAAGGCTCTAGTAGTTCACACAAAGCTTTAGCGCGACGTTGCCTGCGCGGGCTCCGCGCCGCGACTTGTCCTGTGCGGCCACGCACCCGCTTTGTACCACAGAAATTTTTCAATAAAGTAGTTTTTTGTGGTGGTGTGATGTTTTTTAACAAAGCTAAGTGCTTTCACATAAACTGTTACTGTCGAAAAAACTTGCAGGAAGTGAGAAATATGGATAGGACGCTACTCATTTTAAATAGCATAACATACGCCATGAAAGGCCGAGACATTTTACGGGCGAAGAAAATAAAAGCCGAAATAAAGCGCGTTTCCAAGCGCGAAACTTTGCACGGATGCGGATACGGCTTACTCATTTATGGTAATGCTGAGCGCGCAAAAGAAATACTCCGCGATACTCACATAAAAGTAATGAATCAAATAGAGATGGAGGAGAAACAATGATATATTTAGACAATGCAGCGACCACTTATCCTAAGCCGCCGATAGTTGTAAATGCTGTAGCTAGGGCGATGAGACACCTTGGTGCTAACCCAGGAAGAAGTGGACATAATATGTCGATAGCGGCAGCGACGGAGGTTTATGAATGTAGAAAAAGCCTAGCGAAATTTTTCAACGCACCTGGACCGGAGTGTGTAGTTTTCACACTTAATTGTACACATGCGATAAACACGGTAATAAAAGGTCTTTTAAAACCTGGTGACCACGTAGTTACATCTTGTCTCGAGCATAACTCGATTAATCGTCCATTAAAAGCGCTGGAAGATAAGGGCATAACTGTTACAGAGGCAAAGGTTTCCCCTGGCGACAACGATGCAACAGTCAATTCATTCAGAAATGCAATCAATTCGAAAACTGCACTCATTGCGTGTACTCATGCCTCGAATGTCTGGGGAGTGCGCTTACCTATTGCCAGAATTTGTGCGTTAGCTCACGAGTACAACATTCCGGTTTTAGTGGACGCGGCACAAAGTGCCGGGCATATTCCTATTGACATAGATGAAATGAAGATAGATTATTTATGCTTAGCCGGCCACAAAGGGCTTTATGGACCAATGGGCGTAGGCGTTTTAATAACTCCACACGGAGATAGCTTGTCGACGCTAGTGCAAGGCGGAACAGGCACCAACTCTGAATCATACTTACAATCGGATATTATGCCGGAGAAATTCGAGAGTGGCACGCCGAACGTTAGTGGTATCGCTGGCCTGCATGCAGGAATTAAATTTCTTAAATCTACAGGTCTAAGTAAAATTTCGACGCACGAGCACAACATAATAAGGTATCTATACAGGCAGTTAAAGGGGCTTAAAAAAATTGAACTTTACATGGAAGCACCCACACCAGAACACTTTGTTCCACTGCTATCTTTTAATATTTCAGGTATGCATAGCGAATCAGTCGCTGCCATTCTTAACAAACATGGAATTTATGTGCGTGCCGGTTTACATTGTGCACCATCTGCACACAAGTTTTGTGGTACCTTCGAGAAAGGTGCCGTGAGGGTATGTCCGTCGGCCTTTACAAGAATGCAGGACATAGACAATTTGATATATACGATAAAAAATAAAATTTAACTTTGAAAAAAGCTTGACATTTTGTTCGCGAATGGGCAGGGTGCTGCGGGCGGTGCATTATTTGGAATGATGGTGCCTGGACCGTAATACGCTTATTGCTAAAAGTAATCATATATTAATCGTTTAAACTAGGCCGCACGGACAACTCCGGCGGTCTTTGTGTTGTATGCAGTCAACTTTTAAAAAAGCTTTATAAAAAAATAAACTTAGTCGCCATAAAAATCCTTTGCAGAATGCGATAAATGTGTTAAAATTAAATTATAATATTGGAATTTAATGAACTTAAAAAGGACGAAAAGAATGGATTTTATCACGACTAATTTGAACGCATTCATCGTTTTGATGAAAACTTTTACGCTCGCTGACCTGCTAGATATCTCGATTATGTCGTTTATAATTTTTAGCTTTATAAAGTTAATTCGAGAAACCAGAGCAAGTCAGTTAGTGAAAGGGATTTTAATTTTACTCGTTGCGTATGTTGCATCGTTTCAATTTAATTTTAGAATGCTAAGTTATTTGCTTAATAAATTTTTTGAGTTTGGAATTATAGCGTTGCTGGTAGTTTTTCAGCCAGAGCTGCGTAGGATGCTTGAGCAAATTGGTAGAAGTAAAATTAGCCGCTATTGGACTTCTAGTTCACCATATGGTTATAATTTGACATCTCAGCAATTACAACAAAAGTGTATACGAACTGTTGTAGATGCCGTATTTTTGCTTCAGCAAACTAAAACCGGAGCTTTAATTGTTTTTGAGAGGCAAACTAAACTGGGCGATATTGGTAATACTGGAACTATTCTGCGAGCAAGGCCATCTGTGCCGATTATCGGCAATATCTTTTTTAATAAGGCGCCGCTTCACGATGGAGCAATGATTATTAGAGGTGCCACGATATATGCCGCGGGATGTATTTTACCTCTCACCAAAAACGAAAATATGCATCCGGATATAGGTACTCGGCATCGAGCAGCGCTTGGTATAAGTGAGAACTCCGATGCGATTGCTATTGTTGTTTCGGAGGAGACCGGCTTAATATCGGTTGCTCAAGATGGAATTTTGACGCGCGACTATAATAAAGATAGCTTAATTAAATTTTTAGAGAAAAATATTATAAGCGAGAACGCTGAAACAAATGTAAAAAGTCAAATTGTTGGCCATATAATGAGGAAGAAAAAATGAAACTACGTAAATTAAATTTAGGGAGACTGTTTTACAATAATAAAGTCGTGTTGCTATTCTCTATTATGTTGTCGTTTGTTTGCTGGGTTATTCTCTCCACTAGCTCAACAGAATCAGCGACAAAACTCATTTCGGATATCCCTATTAGTGTTCATTTGTCGGAAAACGCAAAAGAAAGTGGTCTCACTGTATTTGGAGTAGAAGATATCAAAGCTGAGGTTTCTGTTACCGGTAACCGATTAATTTTAGGTCAACTTTCGAAAAATGATATTCAAATTACGGCACAACAGTCTGCTAATATGATTAATTCAACTGGCAGATATACTTTAGAGCTAACTGCTAAAAAAAATAGCCTGCTAACTGATTATGAGTTTGCAGGGCCAGTTTCTCCAAAGTTTATAACAGTTTTTGTCGACCGGTATAAAAGTCAAGAGTTTGAGATTACTCCGAACATAAAGTTTACCGCAGACCCTAAGTACTTTGTTTCTCCGGTTGCTTTGTCTGAACCAAAAGTTACTATTTCTGGCCCAGAGTCAATTGTGTCAACTATTGCTACCGTTAGTGTACAAGATAGTATATCTGGAGTCTTAAACAAAACGGTGGATTTGCACGATTTGCCATTAACACTACTAGATGCTAAAGGACATAGAATTAACGCAACAAATCTAGCGCTGAGTATTACAAATGTTGATGCAAACATTACGGTGTTACAGCGAAAACTCGTCAACGTGGTACCAGAATTTACGTCTACTCCTACTGCGATTAATGTAAAGTCGCTCTCGTTGCAAGTTTCGCCGAATAACATCGAAATTGCTGCACCAAACGAGGTTCTTGATAACTTGACAGCTATACAGCTGGAGCCAATTGATTTTTCACAAATTGACCTTGAGCATTGTCAATTTGAACAAAACATGAGGCTTCCAACCGACTGTCGAAGCCTTGCTAATATATACAAAGCAAATGTAAAACTTAATTTATTTGGCTTTCAAAAAAGAACAGTCATTGCTAAAGACATAAGCTTTAAAAATTTGCCTAGCGATAAATCTGCAATTTCTCATACCGCGACGTTGCCAATCCAAGTCGTCGGTCCAATTAGTCAAATCCGAGCACTATCGGAATCCGATGTGGCCATAGAGGTGGATTTATCCGATAAAAAGGAATTTACCGGCCGAACTGAAATGCCTGCAAAAATTGTTTTTGCTTCGTCGGCAAATAAGTGCTGGGCATATGGCTCATATAAGGTGAATGTCGGCATAACTCAAAAGTAACAAATTAGTCGCCCCCGCGCGGTATAGTGCGGGGGTATTTTTAATTGTTTTTTCCATGTCACTTTTTTGTAACGAAAAAAGTAACCAAAAACGTTTCGAGAGGGATTTCGAGTTCCCTCTCGAACTCTCCTTATAACGACCAAAGGGTTCCCCTTTGGAAACCCCCTTTCACCGATTCTTATGAATATTATTCACGAAACATCGGCAAACT
>JAZQHA010000142.1:0-5598 GCA_045540315.1 Acutalibacteraceae bacterium
ACTGTGGTACACCTACCTAAAGGAAGGAGAAAAAAGAAAGCTAAAGAAAAGAAAAACCCGGAAGGAGCTGGAAGATGCTGTGGTTGCTTTTTATCGTAGGCAAGAAGTGAATCCTACGGTAGAGGAGCTTTTTAAAGAGTGGATTGGCAACCGAGGCAAACGAGAAGAAATTGAAAAGTCAACTGTCTCACGGTATGAAAGAGTTTTCGAGAGTTGCTTTGGAAGCATAGCTTCGAAACGCATTAAACGGCTGAATGAGGTCGATATTGAAAACTTTGTAAAAGATACCGTGCATGAAAAAAAACTCAGCAGAAAGGCTTACAGTAACCTCAGAACGCTGATTTTTGGTGTGTGGAGACTTGCAAAGAAGAAAGGACTGATTGATTTCAATATTAAGCTGGCGATTGATGACATCACTTTCACGAAAAAGGAGTTTAAAAAGGTTTCGAAAAGCGACGAAGAACAGGTTTTCATGGAGGACGAGGAAGAAAAAGTCATCAGATACCTTACCGAAAATAAAGACCTTATGAACCTCGGACTTCTTCTTCTGTTTAAGACTGGGCTTCGTATTGGAGAGCTGGTTGCTTTGGAAAAGGCGGACTTCATTGAAGATTTTCTTCGTATTACAAAAACTGAAACCATCTACGAAGAAGATGGAAAAGTCCACTATGAGGTGAAAGACACCCCTAAAACGGAAGCTGGTAATCGTGACGTTATTATCCCGGAAAGGTACCTTTGGGTTATGAAGGACATCAAAAAAGCGTGTCCTTTTGGGAAGTTTCTTTTTGAAGAAAATGGCGAAAGAATCAAGAGCTATCAATTCAGAAATCGCCTTTACACGGTTTGTAAAAAAGTTGGAGTTGAACCAAGAGGACTCCACACGATAAGAAAAACCTACGGTTCTATACTCTACGATGCAGATGGAGTTACCGAAGCTTTCATTTGTCAACAAATGGGGCACACTGACATCACTTGTTTGAAGAAAAATTACTACCACAATCGGAAACGAACAAAGGAAAAAGCGGAAATGCTCAACAACGTAAAAGTCCTTTAGGTAATCAAAAGTAATATCAGAAGAATCGCCAGAAATGCCGTAAAATCAAGGGTTGGGCGGTTCGTAAAATGTATTCGATTCCCCTACGAGCTGTTTAGAAGACGTTAAAAACCCAGTATTTTCAAGGGTTTCATAGGTTTTAAGAAATTAAAAAACGATAGGTAATCAAAAAAGTAATCAAGGAAAGGAAAGTCCGAACATAGTCATAAAAAAAAGCACCTTTTGAAGGGTGCTTTCTTTTATTCTCCTCCAAGCTTCGCTTGCTGAGGCGCAAATTAGGCCAAGGGGGGGGTAATCAAAGCTCAAGGTCGTCATCAAGGTCAAGGGTATCGAGGCCGGAAGACAGCGGAGCAAGGTCTGCAGTGACCTCCTTTTCGATTCTCTCGAGTTGCTCGTATTTGTTTGCCAGTTCCAGTTGAGTTTTCGAAAAGTCTTTCCAGAGATTGCATTCCTTTAAGTAACCTTCAACTAACCGTGTAAGACCTTTGACAAATTGAGGTGCCTTTTCGACAATATGCATTATCATTTGCCAAAGGAAGTCTTCGTCTTTTAGTTTTCGGAGAGATTGAACAGCGGAACCGCGACTACTCATAGTTTCGAAATAATAGTCAACTTTTTCTTGCTGTCTTTCGATTGCATTATTCAGTTTGGAAAGTGTTCGCTTATCGTCTTGTATTTCTTTTTTCAAGAGAGCCTTGTTTTCCTTATACTCCAGAAATTCACGGTATTCGGCTTCTTGATTGACTACGAGGTTCTCGTAGGCTTTTTTTGCTTCTTCTTCCTTGGCCTTGTATTTACGAGCATTTGCTTTAGATGTGTTGGCTTCTTGGGTAGCTTTGTTGGCTTCTTGGATAGCTTTGTTCGTTGCTTGAATTGCCTTTCCTTTCTCATGGTCAATTCTTTGCTTTTCCTTTTTCTTTTCCGGAACGCGGTCGAGAGAAACCTCTTTGTCAATTTCTTCAACGATATTTTGCCACTTTTCGCGGTCTTGTGCGACGAGTACTTGAGCCCGGTTATTTTTACGAGATTTTTCTTTTGTCTTGTCCGGGAGCTCGATGTTCATTTTCTTTAAGAAGTCGTCTTTTGCTGGCTTCCAATTTCCGTCTTTGTCTTTCACTTCGTAAACGTGATTCATATGGCAGTGGATGCTGGTCTCATCATAGTGAAAAGAAAGTGAAAGGACAGTGTGACGGAAGTCTTCGCCTTTTTGAGTTTCAAAATAGTCGGCAAGTTCAAAACACATCTTTTCGAATTTTGTCTTGTCTTCGTATTCGCCTTCTTTGCCAACTTGTAGGAGCGTTTTCTGTACGCCGGTCTTGTCGCTTTGGTACAGTCTTTCGATGGTGCATTCTTCGGCTCGCTTCTTTTGCCTCTTTGAAAGGTACTTTTCCTTTTGCGCTTCCACGGATGGAGTGAAAGTCTGTCGATAGTAGCCGAGCTCATGCATGGCTAATTCGCCTTGACCTTGTTTGACGGGGAAGTTCCAACCTTCTACCCGAACCATGATTTTGTTTTCGTGGCTTCGTGTCCAGTCGATGTGGTCGCGCTTTTTTCTTGTCGTGTCTTCCATTGTGCGGTCGTTATGATTTGCCCCGGCGATGTTGTTTTTTTGTCGCTGATTGTCGAAAGATGTTTTCATAATTTTACCTCGCTTTCTTTGTTCTTTTGCTTAAATATGCTGAAAAGATTAAAAAAAGTGGGGAGGGTGTTACGAGTAGGAGCTCATTCCCAAAAGTAGCAGTAAAAAAGGGGGCCCCTGCCCCTTTTTTCCAGCTACTTTTGTCCATTCGCTCGCTCGTCAAAAAAAGAGAAGAGTCGTTAAACTCCTCTTCCCTTTTTTTTCCTCTCTCGATGTCTCGCTAGCCTTGGGGCTTTTCCTTGTTTTAGTGGTGTTATATCACTGGTAAAAAGTAATTTTTAGTGGTGACATAACACTACTAATTCATCGTAGAGAAGCATTTCTTTGAAAAATACCGCCTTATTTTCTGCTTTCTTTTGCCATTTTTTGAAATTGTCTTCGCTAAAAAGAAGCCTCAAATGGTAAATATCGAAAGTGTTTTTCGACCATTCTTTTTGAAGTGCTTCGTAACCTTTCGGATATTTCTGTTCGTAAAAGCGGAGGTAAGAATCAATAAGTTTCGCTTCGGCTTCAGTTTGCTGAATGTACTCATTGTGATTTTCTTCGGCCTCATAATAGAGTTCTTCCGGGTACTCTGGACACTCATTGTAAACGGGATGTATAGTCTTAGTTAAATAGAGATGGCAGAAAATATCTCCAAAGTAATCGTCAAGAAAATCTATTTTTTTCTGCGACAAAGAAGAATTAGTACACTCAAAAGTTTTGCAAAAAACGTCTTCAACGGAAACTTTTTCTTCACTTGAATCTGGTAAATCCGGAAAGTAAACAGGAGCACCCAATTTGTATTCTGGGTTGAAGTTTTGGTAAGCCTCTAAAGCTTCCTCAACTGTAGTGTATTTTTGAGGAGTAGGTCTTCTTTTCCCCAAAAATTGCTTGATAAAGTTGAGTTCATTTTCTTCCATATCGGGTTTTCGATTTTTCATTATTGTTTCCATTCTGGAAGCTTCTTCAACAGCCGGAGAAATTAAAAGTTGAGCGCATTCGTTATACTGCTTTTCGTTCATGTGGCTAACCAGTTCTTGAAAGTTTCCAGGGATTTCTTCCGATATTAACCATTGCGTATATTCACGTGTACCTTCAAGAAAACTCTTGTTCAAATATATCTGGTAGTTATCGTCGACAATCCAAAAAGCTAAAGGAAAGCGTCGATGAGACTGTTCTTTCAATGTCTCTTCGCTTTTCACAAACTTTCCTTCTTTGTCCGTGTATTCTCCGGCTAAACCATTAAGCCAATCTTCTGGATTTTGAATGCTGTCGAAGATGTTAATATGGTTAGCAAGCTTAATGTTGTCAAATTTAACATCAACAATCCCAGAACCTTTTGCTGGATAAGGTGAGAGAAAATTGTACAACTCTCCCCTATTTTCGAAAAGTTTCAAAAGCTCATAAGAGCGAAAATCTTCCCATAATAGCACGGGTTGTCCGGCGTACTTATTAAAAAGGTTTCCTTTTGTTACAGAGAAATATATCTCGTCACCTTCCATAATGTCATAAGGGTCAATCATTTTTTTAACAAGGGCTTTTCCGAAAAGTCCTTTTCCGATTCCGCCATTTTCGCCGCCAATGTAGATATTCATTCGATATGGCGGAGTAGGTTTGTTAAAAAGGTAATCCGAACGACATTTTTTTAATTTATCCATATCTGCGATATATTCAAAAGGGTATTTTTCCCTTAGTTGTTTGATGGTGAGACCGTTGAAAGTTACTTCATAACGAAGCATATCTTTTAAACTCACATCATCTCGACCATATTTTTCCCGTTTGGCGTGACGCTCATTTAACGCTTTACGAAAGTCAAAATTCGCAATAACTTCCTCGTCTGGATAAAGAGTTTTCCCTTGTTCTTGTTGGTTGGGGTGCTCGTGGGTTAAATACTCAACACAGTCTAAAAAAGCACCTTTTCCACTCGCCACATACATAAGATTTGCCGGAATATCGAACCAACTTGCGACCATATCCACATACTGACTTGTGCCCAAATCCAAAACAATGTGGATATGGTCATCTTTTTGTGCTCCGACATTACGAGGGGCTTCTGGATGCTTACGATTGTAAAGAACGACGTCTTTCGAAGTGTAAACATCTTTGTCATGGAGAATAATTGCATATCTTTTAATGCTTTTGTATTTTTCACAAATAGCGACTGCAGTCTCTAAGTTAAAGACTTCTTCACCTTGAGCATTGTGTGTTTTAATTGAACATCGCATAACTCTGGCTTTTTTCACTTTCTTTTCTGTTTGAAGTTCGCCGTCATCAACACCCTCAATACATTCTAAATTTCTGATATTATTTGTCATAACTTTTTCCTCCTTTTTTTTTACTCAGTTTACTCACTTTACTCAGATGGGGTCCCGACGCAGGTCCAACCGTCGGGACCCTTGTTTTTTAAGGTTTGTGAGCGTTTTTTACTCAGTTTACTCACTTTACTCAAAGATATATGCGAAAGAGACTTTTCAAAAATGGCCGAAAATCGTCAAAAATCGGTGTTTTTGAGTGTGTTTATAAAAAATTAAGAATTTGTTCGATGTTTTGTTCGAGAAAATGGCCTTTTTCGAGGCTTTTTTCGAGGAGTAGTGAAAAAGTTTTTCGCACTTACCTATGAAGGGAGTGTGATGCACATGAAGAATGAAACTCAAGATTTGTTGCAAAAGGCCGTTGAAAATGAGATAATTGATGTGGCTAGTGTTCGGATGCAGGTAGATGAAATGGAAAGAAAGCAGATTTTGTCTGAGCATCCCTACCAAATGTGGGAAGGTGCTAACGGACTGTGGTACACCTACCTAAAGGAAGGAGAAAAAAGAAAGCTAAAGAAAAGAAAAACCCGGAAGGAGCTGGAAGATGCTGTGGTTGCTTTTTATCGTAGGCAAGAAGTGAATCCTACGGTAGAGGAGCTTTTTAAAGAGTG
>JAZQHA010000143.1:0-1833 GCA_045540315.1 Acutalibacteraceae bacterium
GGCACTATGCCCTGTCAAGGTAACACACGAAAAAATAAAAATTTAGTTTAGGCAGCCTCATTGCGGTAATCTTCCGCAGTGAGGTTGTTGCGTTTACTTGAGATTTCAACCGTATTGAAGTACTCAACACCTCGTCTGACCAGATCTTCCAGTTCTGAAAGCGTCTTTGGATGTGGCTGATGCGCCATCCAAGTGTACTTGAAATCGTTCCAGTAACGCTCAATTACCGCATTGTCACCAGGCGTTCCTGGCGCAGAGAGGCTGTGAACGCTGTTTTGGCTGGCCAAATAGCTGTTAAATGCCTGTGAAGTGTAGGCGGCACCACGGTCAGAGTGAACCATGGGCGCAAAACAGCCGGCAATTTCTTGTGCCTGTTTGAACACATTGATGGCGGCGTCGGCCGTTTCGGTTGGTGAAATCAAATAGCTGATTACGTAACGTCCGTGAAGGTCCAAAACTGCGTGGAACCGGACTTTATTGGCAACTCCATAGCTCAATTCGGTGGTGTCCGTCACCCAAACCAGGTTGGGCAATGGTTGATCAAATCTACGCTTCAATAAATTGTCCTCCTTATATTGTTGTACCTGACGTTGAAGGTTGTGCTTCTTTTGGCGAATATCGGCTTTAATGCCGTGTTCGCGCATAATGCGACGTACGCGCTTGATGTTGATTGGAAAATTGAAGTTAAACGTAAACTCCTTGATTCCAGCGTTTTTGCCGTTGACGTTGTTTAAAATCTTCGTCACCTTTTCATAACCGGCGCTATGTTGGTGGCGCTTTTCGATTTGATAGATCGCTTCTAAAATGGCTTGGTCTTCCAGCTCGTGCTTGGTAACTTCGCGTTTTAGCCACTGGTAATACGACTTGCGCGAAACGTTGGCGATGGCCGCCAGTTCCTTGACCGTACCTGTTTTTTCAGCCACTAGTTCTTGAATCGCTTGATATCGTTTGGTCTTTTCACTCCCCGATTGCGTATTTCGTTTAATTTTTTTGCGAAGGCGATCTCCAGTTCCATGCGGTGATTCTTTTGGCGAAGCGCTTCGTTTTCGGCTTTCAGTCGCTCCAGTTCGGTCATTTCTGCCGGTGCAATCGGTGCCTTACGCTTGCCTCGATTATCGATTAAAGCGCCCCAGTCGCCGGCCTGCAGGTATTTGCGCACCCAGGCATACACGCGCTGGTATGACACGTCAAACTGCTTAGCGGCGGCCTGGTAGTCACGGCCATGATCCAGCACCCATTGAACGATCTGCTTTTTCTCTTCAAAATCAACTTTTCGACCCATATTGCGGACTCGCTTTCTTGATGGTTTTAACTCATCTTTATTGTACTGGATCGTCCATTGATTAAGTTGGCTAAAACTGCGAATCTCATACTTTTCCAGGACCTGTGCCCGTGAAAGCCCGGCCTGATAGTCTTTGACCGCATTGATTTTAGTCTTGAAAGAATAGCGATGATTGCTTTTTCGTTGCCGAATGCCAGCCAAATCATAGAGTAGGAACTGCTTGATCCAACGCTTTAACGTCCGATCATAAACCGCATGCGTATCGGCATAGACCTTTAGCGAGGCTTCTGAATCCTGGTAGCCTTTGAGCAGCTTGAGCTTGTCCATTGTCGAATAACTGGGCATAAGAAAATCCTCTTAAGAATGACACTTTTATTATTTCAAGTGTCACCCTCAAGGGGATTATAGCCCGCTTAGCAACCGGCTTTTTTGTTCGCGGTATATCAACTTCGACAAAATCTTGCTTCATAAAAAAGTCCTCCTCCTTGAATATGTCTTCAAGTATAGGAGAACTTGGGATTTAATCATATACGGTTGGTTATAGTGTGCTT
>JAZQHA010000144.1:0-7763 GCA_045540315.1 Acutalibacteraceae bacterium
CATTCAGTAGTAATATGCATCAAAGCATTTGGCAAATCTAAATTATCTACAAACTTGCAAGCATTATAAAATGCTTTTAAAATTTGTGCTTTTGAGCCCTTACCTTCTTCAAATACAGGTATAACCATTGTATCATAAAGAAATAAGCGCGCAAGAAAATCAATATTATTACGATATTCACCATTGGTACGATAATAATAACGAGATAACTCTCGTAATGATTCTATATCGCCATCACAAATTATTCGTTCTATTTCTTCAAGTGTAAAATCTTGATAGCGTACTGGGTCATTTGTACGATAGCCCCAGCGCGAATAAGCTCTTTCACCAATTGGTAATCTAGCACTACGATTTTTTATAGCTACTTTAAAGCTAGTAAAATCATATCTTTGTCTATCTTTTGCACTCACATTATTCACCCCCTATTTTTAGGACTGAAAAAGGCATATTGCCCGAAGTTTCTTTTCTTCGCTTTTCGTGCCGCTTTATCTTCATAATATTTAATTCTATAAAGACAATATTCAAGAGCAGAAAAACGGTCTTTTGGGGTGGAAGCTGAAATGCGTTCTACTTTAAATTGATTTTGAACGCCAGTAGGCTTTAACTTCAAATTATTTAATTCATCCATAAGACGAGAAGTCATTTCATAAGGCAATAAATAAACTCTGCGGTCATATAATGACATCTTTTTGCCGCGAATTGTTTTTAATAATTTATCTTTTACAATTCTTTCACTAGCAAGAAAAGATACAGAACCATTATTTATTTGCGCGAAAAAGTTAGAATGAATAAGGTCATCATTTGATGAACCAGCTTTAATGTCATATATAATAGCGTTTAGTTCTGGCATAGGTTCATCCATTTCTTTTTTCTTGTCTGGTGGTAAATGATTTTCATCATTAAAGGTAAAGTAAGCTGGGAATTTTTCTCCAGTCTTTTTATCAAATGATGGAAGAACCATCGCATCAAGCAATCCAATACCGGGGCCATTACCGTCAATAACTATCTCTCGTGGATTATATAATTGTATTAGTTTCTTTAAACGTGGTGCTTGTTCAGTAATGTAATTGGCACCATGAATAACTTCTGTATAGACAATATTCTTTTTAAAACCATGCGAATTTGGTAATACTTTTGCTACCATAATTGCAGTATTAGCAGAATATCTGGCTACGTCTACCCCAATCATATAAAATGTGTTTGGATTTGTAGGATTTTCTTGTGCTTTACGCTCACATTTTAATAAAGTTCTGCGCTTGCTTAATCGTTTAGAATCAAGCCACGCCTCTTTACTATTACCAGTCCAAATTGATAAAGATTCACGCGCGAATGAATCTTCATTCATAGTATTGGAGTAGCGTTGGTCCATTAATGTGGCTTTGTCAATTAAGCCATAATGTAAAGGCACTTCATATGAAAGACCCCAAACAAAATATTCGTTAGGCCGCAAAACAGCATTTACCGCGCACTCAATAAGTTTGCTATACATAAATACAGTTTTTTCGCGCGCAGTAGTAATGAAAATTTGTGCGGCAGTTGGTTCTTCTGGGTTTAGGGAACCATCAACTTCGCGGCGTGCTACGTTCATTTGAGGAAGTAATACTTCATTGTAATCTTCTTCTTCAATGGTCGCACATTCTTCTAATATACCTGCGGTCGCGCGCAAACCACGGCTTGTGTCTTTTGAGACGACAGTAATCATGCTGCCATTGCGGAAACGCAATTCATAGTAGTTGCCACTCTTCTTTTCACCTTGTTGACCGCCGCTTTCGCGTGTTTGTAATTCCTTTTGAAGTAGAGGCCAATGGCGCCAAATTTCATTGAATTTAGCTTCGGCAATTTTAATTACTATACCCTTTACATCAGAAGAAATAAAGATATTAGAACCCGGTAGTAGCACTGCGCGCACAACAGAACTTAAATAAGCGGTAAAAGATTTGGAAGTAGCGCGGGTAGCAGTCCAATAGTGATAACGATATCGCATTGAAGCACGAAGAGCAATACGTTGATAGAAGAATAAATGAAAATGTTTTTTATCATCTTCTGGTTGTATCGCATCCAAAAATAAATCAGGATATAACAACCAATAATTCAAATAAGAAGTAAAAAGTGCTTGATTATCATCAAGGAATTGTTTAGTGAGAACTACGCCTTTTTCCAGCGCAATACCATCACGAATATACGTTTCCGCCATTTAAATCACCAAGAAGAGCATCTTCATCTTCATATTGGATATTTGCATTTTCATCAAACTCTACTTCTTCATTTTCAATATTCTCTAATCGTTCTGTGAGGTTGAAACGTTCACGTTTGTCTTCAACTTGTTCTGCGAAATTGCCTTCATTCACTACTAGGCGGCGCAAGTAATTTTGGATGTTTTGCATACAGAAATCAACATCATCTTTTGGTTCTGTGTGCCATTTGGGGTGCCATCCCTTTTTGCCGTAGTACACCATGAGTTCACCTACCGATTCAAAGTCTGCGGCATTCTTGGCATTAGAAGCTTCAAATTTTGCTATTTTAATTATGTTGTCGCGAGCGTCCATATCCTTTTTTATATCTAGGCCTTCGCGCAAACCTTTTTTGATGCGCAATTCAATCTCACAAAGGTCACGAGCGTAGTGTTCAAGGATTGGGGTGGAAACATTTTGTGTAGCAATTATCTGATTGTAGTATTCTTCAAGAAAGAGTAATTCATCGGGTGTATAGGCTGGAGACCAAGTTTTTTTGAGTTTGCGCATTTTGGCTTCGCTTAATTCTTTGATTTCTTCATCTATTGTTTGTTCTTCGCGCGCAATACGCCATCGTTCATTTTCATCAGACCATGATACGGAGTTGTATCGTTCATCAAGAAGGGTATTGAAGTAGGCAGAAAGTGTGCGGTCGCCATGTATTTTATAAAGTGATGTCCATTTGTCCATATCAAATGGTAAATCTAGGTACTGACAAAGTTTATCAACTTCATTAAAATTGTCTTGCCGCACCATTTTTTCAAGGCAAGATGTACAAATCATGGAATGGTGCCCGGGGAAGAAGGGTGATTCTGTATGGGCAAACTCATATTCAGGTTTTTCCTGTTTACATTTTAGGCAACGCCGAGTCTTTATTGCGCCTGTCATATACAGATTGACCTCCTTTTGTTATTCTTTTTTTCCTCTCACATTCTTTGCAGTTGGATGAGAATTTATCTTTGCGGCTGTTATTAGTAGCAAAAAAGTAATTATTGCGCGGCAACCATTGCTGGCATGTAAAACAATGTTTGCGTTCTTCCATTGGGGTGGTAAGAAGCATACGATGTTTTGTTGCGGCTAATGCCATTTTTTCGGGGATTTCTTTAGATAGGATAGTACAAATGTGATTTTCGTTGTATTTAAGACCGAATTTTTCTTGTAGCTCTTGTACTATTTCGGGGTAAGGGGCTTTGTCTATTTTGCGCGTAAGTATATATTCGCGCACAGGTGAAAAATTAGCCATATTAAAATAACGATCAAAATCATATATTAGGGTGCGGCCCCAACTATCAAGCTTTTCACCCAATTCCATATAGATGGCACTGTAGTGGTTAATAAGTGCGCGAATATGCTTGGGATTTTCCCAATCAAAGGTGTGGTGACGTACCACCCATTTTACTTCTTTTTCTCCGGTTATTGGATTTATACGGGTTTCGTAGTCATCTAGGTTATGCGAAATGGTGTGAAGGAGGGCGCCATCAACTCGCGATTGCCATTGTTCTAGCGGCATCCAATAAGCAGAGTCACTATCCCAGTTATATGTTTGCGATTTTGGTGGGGTGATAGCGAGAAAATGGAGAGTGGGTTTGTAGCTGTCTTTAAGATAGTATTGGTGACGTTTTATATCTATGAGGGCGTGTTTGAACTGATAAAAGCGATAGGAGTCGGTGAAGATTTGAGTGTTTTCGTCTGGTGGGATTGTGCCCTCGTTTACAGCCTTGATGTGGTCTAGGCGGTCAATAGTTTCCCAAAGTTGGATCATGCCTGGAACATCACTGTCGCCTGGGTCAATTAGTTCGCCGGTGGTTTTGTCATATTTGGGGCGGCGAATAGTTGGTTTTTTCTTTGTATAAATATAGCGCGATTCAACTGGTTGAAGATGTTGTTGATCGCTTAGGGGATTGTCTAAGATTTCATCTAGGGAGTGAACTTTGTCCGCGGCACGTTGAAATGATTTGTAGCGTTTATCGGAGTCGGTTGTTTCGCCGCGTTGGACAGAGTTTTTGCCTTCTTCATCTTTGCCATAGAGGATGTAGGAGGCCATTTGTTCAAGTTCGGAGTTGGTAGGGTTGGTTTCGAGCGTGTCAAGGATTTCTTCTACTGCGTGAAGACGGTCTATGTCACGTTCGATAGAATAGTCGAGTGAGTATTTCTTTTTCATTATATTGCATCTCCGTAGGATACAACTTCCTTCATTTTACAGTTTAGCATATTTTGGGGAATTTGTCAAGTGTTTGGGTTGGGTGTGGAATCTGGCTGATGTAAAATCTGGCCGGGTGTGGAATTTGGGCAGCCCTTAACATAAACTTAACATAAACTTAACAAAAGCCTGAAAGCTAGCCCCCCCTGGCCAGCTTAACATAAAATTAATACTTCCTTAACCCTGGTTTTACATTGAAATGTTAATTTTATGTTAAGATAGTATTAATTTCAGATGAAATTGGTGTTAAGATCGGGTAAAGGTAGTGTTAATTTCACGTTAGGGGTGTGTTAATTTCGAAATTATTTTTTGTTAAGGCAATGTTAAGAAAAGGTTATGGGGGTATTAACGTTTTGTTATACCCCGGTTAAGGGCAATTAATGTTTTCTTAACTTCTTCTTAATATTCATTACCGCGCCCGCCTTTAGCACAGTAAAGTGTTAAAGCGCTTTAGCACAGTAAAGTGTTAAAATATACTGCGCCAGTAGACTTTAGCACAGTAAAGTGTGAAATACCACCTATCCAGTAGACTTTAATACATTAAAGTGCTAAATCCTACCAACCAACTATACTTTATTACAGTAAAGCGTAAAAGTCTACCTGCCAATAGGACTTTAGTATATTAAAGTATAGTATTGAAGTAGGAATTTGATGCTGATAATGGCAAGGGCTTTATGCCCTTGCCATTGCTTTTGCTATCGTGTTCTCATTCGCAAGGCTTGCGGATTCAAACTTGATCTGATACTTTGTGCCGTTGATAGTGATGTCACCATCCATGTAATAGGGCGTTGAATCTTTGTGCCATTCTTGACCGGCATTTTCGGTAACCCATTGTTCGAACGCTTCACCTTTGTTCTTACGACTTGCTAGAATCTCGGTAGCAGTGCCGATGTAAGCGGCGCCCATGCTCATCAGTCGGCGGCGCGCTATCGTATTCATCCGGATGCGCAGCTTGCGCGCGCCACCGTGGGAAGTGCTTTCCCTGTCCATGCTGATCAGCCAATCAGGCAGGTCATTCAGGTAGATAGCATACACCATGCCATTCATCAGGAACCCGATGATGTAGGCAACTGCGGCGGATGTGGCTTTGTAGGCGTTCAGCAGATCGATCATGGTTTTTACCTCTCTCTCGTTGCTTTCTGGGTATATTATACACCTTGACCGGATGAAAGTCAATAGGACTTATGTTAACTGTGTGTTAAAAGATCGAGGCTTACGCCTCGACCTTCCAATCCTTGCGGATCCGCTCCAGCGGCCAACCGTCGCGGTCAATGGTGTGCTCCCACACGTTGCCATCCTCATCGAGGTAGGCGGTGTGCGTCAAGGTGATCGGCCATCCATCGCGGTCAATGGTGTGTTCGTAGGCGGTGATCTTCTTCATGGTGTTTACCTCTTTTCTCTCTTTGTTGAGATAATTATAGCACATGGGAACGCAGTTGTCAATATATTTTTGTGTTAATTCTATATTAAATAAAATCCTGGATATTTCGGTTAGTTAGTGTAAACTAACTGGCCGGCCGGCCGGTTTGACTTTCTTTGACTATTGATCTTTCGTATAGTAGCACTTTAATATATTAAAGTGATAATATAAAATTAGTTTAACTTAACTAACTGTAGTTAGCCCTGGCTAATTGTTAAGAAAAAGAAAAGGATCAGGAGTTCTTCCTGATCCAGTTCTCTGCCGCTTTCAGCGACTTGAACTCTTTCATCCGCGTGAACTGCAGGTCAGTCATGTAGTAGATCGCGTAGCAGGTGGCCTCTTTGTAGATCTTGAACATTTTGATTACCTCTCTCTCATTTCGTTGTACTTATTATACCACAGGATCATCGGTTTGTCAATACCTTTTTTTGTTAAGAGATTGTGAAGGATTACTCCTTCACGATCTCCACAGTCTTTCCTGCCAGCATCGCGTTGATCAGGATCTCGCGCAGCGCGCCATGGGGATTTGCGGTCTTGCAGGTGTAGGTGACGCCGTTGATGATGTACTTCATTGTTGTTTTCTCCTTTGCTTTTGTTGTATTTATTATACCATCTGATCAGTGATTTGTCAATACTTTTTTGTGTAAAGTTTATGTTAACTTCTCAACGCCAGGTAGTTAGTTAGTTATAACTAACTTGACGGGCCGGCCAGGAAGTTAGTCATAACTAACCCATGCCTTCACTATCCCCTGTCTCTCCATTCCGGTGCAACTATATTATAGCAAAAAAGAGGGCTTTTGTCAAGTCCTCTTTGTGTTAAATCGATATTAAAGAATACCCACAGCCTTAGCAACCAGTGGCGACAGTACCAGCATCAACATGCCAGCAACCATACCATAGTTGAACAGCCAGCGAGGATTGTCAGCATTGGCAACACCTACGAAGCAAGCAACCACAGCAACCATCACATACACAGGAAGAATCCACATCATTGTTTTTCTCTCCTTTTCTTTCCCTTTCGTTGATACTATTATAGCACATAACCAGGCACTTGTCAACCCTTTTTTATGTAAAGTATATGTAAAGTTATCTACTGATCAAATGTAGTTAGTTAGCGAAAACTAACTTATTGGCCGGCCAGAATAGTTAGTTAGTGTAAACTAACTTTACTGGCCGAGTTAGTTATGACTAACTAACTCGTATAGATAAAAAAGAACGAGGACTAGATGTCCTCGCTCGCCCACTTGACCTCGATCTCCCAGCCGTCCACGATCTCACCGTCCAAGGCTTCAGCCCACGCAACCTCGTTCTCGTCCACATCTACCATGATCTCGTCCCAATCCTCGTCAAAGCCCTCGAAGTCCTCGATCACAATGATCACGGTGTTAGTGGAGTTCATGATGTCGTAGGACAGGGAGTTGGAGGTCTCGATGGTGTTGATGATGTTCTGGATGTTCTTCATGATTTTTACTTCCTTTCTCTCTCAACCTTGTAACTATATTATACACCATAGAAGCACAAATGTCAATAGGTTTTTGAAAATTTCTTCTGTAAAGTTTATGTTAACGTTCCGGCCGGCCTGTTGAGTTAGTTTAGACTAACTAACTCACTGGTAACAGAAAAGAACGAGGATTATTCCTCATCCTCGTCCTCGTCTTTCCAGCCCATCGCGAACTCATAAGCGATCTCGTTCAACAAGTGATCGCCCTTGTTGATCTCGCAGCACTCGAAGAAGTAAATGGTAGCAGGATGCTCGAAGCCCCAGGCGCGAATCACGTTGTTCTTCATCTCATTGATAGTCATTGTTTGTTTCCTCCCTCTCTTTGATGATACTATTATAGCATAGACCGGAATAATTGTCAAGACCTTTTTTCAAATTTCTTGTGTAAAATTTATGTTATGCCGCGGGCCG
>JAZQHA010000145.1:0-2389 GCA_045540315.1 Acutalibacteraceae bacterium
TTTTCTGAAAATTATCCCGAAATTCACCTCGACTCATAACGGTTGCAGGAAGTTTCAGAAAGTGCTTGTTTTCAGAGTTTTACAAAACACGTTAACATTACATACCAGCATGCTCATTGAGGTGATTTATGACGTGATTTATGACGTGATTTAGGGATAAACATGTTGCATTCGGGTGAACTTGTCGCCCCAGGTAGGGGTACTCGACAGAGGCTACAAGTGGAATGGAGAGGTTTACCCCACCCTTACCCACATCAGCTGGAAAGCCACCGGCTACCAAATCGGAGGTAATAACTTCTTCGGGCTTCCTACCAAGCGCCGGGGTGAATAAACCTCCCCTTTCAGCCGGTTCTACACCGGCTTTTTAATAATGCTGGTTCTTTTAGCCTGAATCGTAATGTCATAAAAAATGATGTTTTTACTTGCTTTTTATAAAAAAAATAATATAGTGAGAATATGGAAATGCAATTCAAACTCTTCAACTTGGGTGGCGGCGCTAAATTGTTTTTAATGTTAAACATTATTGTATTGTTGAGCAGTTGTGGTGTGTGGTCGCTTGATAACGCTGATAATCATAAAAAATCCCGTGTTGCCAGAGAAAGCATTTCAGTTCCAATGCTACAACCAAAGGCACAGGTTGCATTGGACAAAGTGTTATCAGAAGGTCTAGTGCAAGAAGATTTTGCAGATGAAGACATTAGCCCATATTTACAAGATGCAACATGTGAAACAAAGTACGTTTTGCGCATACTGACGAATAACAAATGTTATCTAGGTGATAGTAATAGTATTTTACGTACAGCTATACTGCCTAGTTTGTGCAAAGATTTGGATGAAATATTGAAACAACAATCGCCGACTGATAGCACTTTAGATCACGCTATTTGGATGGCTTCAAAATTAGAACTTAACAATTTAATTTCATTTTTGATACAAATGGGGGCTCCAGCAAATAAATATACGCTAGGTTTATAAGCGTAGACTTTGTATCTCTTTGAATATTTTTGGGGTGAGTTGGTTTAAGCCATAACTTATTGCGAATGATTAGTTCCTGTGATACATTAGACTGATGAGGTAATTATTCTTTTCTATCGGATTCACACCTCGTATGCTCATTGACATCATTCT
The DNA here is from genome assembly GCA_045540315.1 of Acutalibacteraceae bacterium. Taxonomy (GTDB): domain Bacteria; phylum Bacillota; class Clostridia; order Oscillospirales; family Acutalibacteraceae; genus CAG-557. The sequence continues at coordinate 1,129 of JAZQHA010000145.1, forward strand.
TTTTTTCATCCTATCTACGTCCTCATTACATCGCCACATGGAAGATTTCCATGTGGCGATGTATATATAACTAAGCGTTTAACTTAATGGCCGTGTGATTTCACATATTCATCAAGATAACTTTCAAACATTTCACGTAGCTTATCTAGTTTTTTCTGATCATCTTCACTCCATTTGCCACTCTGCAAGACTGGCCCTCCGACTAAATCAAAGCAAGGCTTCTGAGTTATCGCAGAATTAAATGCATGTTGTTTTAAGCACCCTTTATAATCTTTGGCATTAGAACAACGTTCACTAGAATAAGCGTTAAATTCAGTAAATAAAAGTTGTTGGCATGTAGTGGGTATCCCCAACTTGCAATAATCAACAGCGTGTGTTAACTCATGAATGAATGTATTTCTCATTCCTGTAGCATTACATGGAATTACTATCTTGCCTGAACGTATTATGTACCCATTCTCTGTCCTTTCGAAATTTGGTTGATGTTCTCCCGCTGCAGTGGCCCATCGTGTACAACCACAAGTCACCTCTAATTTGCATCTAATTTTACTAGCAAATTGCTCCCTTTGAGCAGAATAATACCTTTCACTATTTTTCTTTGTAAGAGACAGCAACTCTCTATTGCATTTTGAACAGCCTTTATTGGTGTTAGGAGTAAAAACTATATCTTCTTGTACATAGATTTCAGGTTCTTGCTGATTCTGGCTAAATAACTCCCCTAAAATATCCCATAGAGATATTGGAGCATTATTTACATAATTGTACAAATTAATACCAAACTTCTCATTCTGTGGATCGCGTTGCAGCCAGCATCCATGCTCCGATGAATAGTATCTATAATTATAATAACTCAAATGAGTCGTATTGTCAAAAAATTCGCTACTCCATTGAATGGGCTGAGTAACATCACCTGAGACAGATACCTTAGCGTAGGGCGTATATGAGTAATTTGTGCGGATGTAGCCATGCTGGCCGTAGACTTCGCAGACGTTCTTCGTCAAATCCCAGCCATAGGTGAACCATGTGCCATCTTTCTGGATAGCAAGCGGGCGAGTGGCTACAGGTTGAGACGGATCCCACGTGATAAGCCACAGGCAGGGATGGTTACTGCGTGTAAGGTCGCAGCAAGCAATCTGGAGGTAGCCGCGATACAGGAATCTCTGGTGCAGCGTTACTCCACCATTGACGGTCACTTTCTTGGTGGCTCTGCGCCCCATGTAGTCATACGTGCATTCTACTACCGTACCACTATCTGCATTGG
>JAZQHA010000146.1:0-5464 GCA_045540315.1 Acutalibacteraceae bacterium
GGTCCAGAGTGTTACCGACTTTGCATACCCCGAGGGAACCGATGATTTCGGCGTGATGACCCTCTCGCACTTCTCACCGTATTTCATCTTCGACGAGCTTACTGCCGAGGAGAAGGCCGATGGTGAGGGCGCAACTGATGGCGCAAAGCCCGCTCCAGAAAGCGAGGCACCGGCCGAAGATTCGAACACTCCGCCAGGAAGTAATGACTCAAACGATACCACCGAAGATTCCCCGGGCAGTGATAACTCAGACGATGCCACCGAAGATTCCCCGAACGAAATGAACTTCCTTACGAGCTTGTTAATTTGTGGCGCAATAATCCTACTAGGCGTTGGGGCATGGCGGTTGGTTGCAAAAAGAAAAAAATCCGAAGAATAGATAAAAGCCCCTAAACAGGGGCTTTCTTATGTTCACCTTCCTCCGCGGTGGCTATTTTAAGTGGAGCAGAAAGCCTTAGCGCGACGTAGTCTGCGCGGGCTCCGCGCCTGCAGCTGAAAAAGCAGCCAGAGATGGTGCAAATCCCACTACGGAAAACGAGGCGCCGTCGGAAGAGTCGAACACTCCGCCAGGAAGTAATGACTCAAACGACGTCATCGAAGATTCCCCGGGAAGTGATAACTCAAACGATGTCACCGAAGATTCCCCGAACGAAATGAACTTCCCCACGAGCTTGTTAATTTGTGGCGCAATAATTCTATTAGGCGTTGGGGCATGGCGGTTGGTTGCAAAAAGAAAAAAATCCGAAGAATAGATAAAAGCCCCTAAACAGGGGCTTTTCTATGTTTATCTTCCTCCGCGGTGGCTATTTTAAGTGGAGCAGAAAGCCTTAGCGCGACGTAGCCTGCGCGGGCTCCGCGCCACGAGCATTGTGTGGTGGCAAGCTATCGCCAATTTGAAAGAAATTTTTGTAAAGTTAGGACAGCCCAGAGTCCACGCCGCGTGATGATTTCTTTGGGTTATCAGAAAGCATTAGCGCGACGTAGCCTGTGCGGTCACGCACCGACAATAAATACTTTCAAAAAAACTGCCCCCTTAATATATTTTCAATTTGTTGCTTTACTGAAGTAAATTTGAGTCTATTGTCAATCTCAACAAATCTAAGCCGAGTATTGACTTTTTTTGCGTCGCGCGGTAAGATAAACTTAAATATTAATTTTAAAGGAGGGTATATTATGTCAAAATCGCCGGTAATCGCATTTTTAGAGGAAATTGCAAATAACAAACAACTGGCCGAGGATGTCGAAAAAGTAGTCGGAGGAAAAGACTCAGTAGAGTCAAAAACCAAAGAGTTACTTTCTCTGGCGAAGAAGCACCATTTCAACTTCACGCAGGAAGATGTTGCAAGTATCCAAGGGGCAAAGCGTCCAAAGATCTCGCTTAATACAAAGCTGTCGAGCGATGGTTTAGACGAGGTAAGCGGCGGAAAAGGAAGTCTCAAGTCTAGTCTCATGGCGTTTACACTACTGACCGGCTTGGGTGTCGGTGGTGCAGCGTTGTCAAGCATGGAGGCTAGCGCGATGAAAACAGACTCTGCTCAAGGCCAGCCTGCTGTAGCAGAAGAATCTGAGCAACACGGTACTCAAGGGCGACCTGCAGTAGCAGAAGAATCTGAGCAACACGGTACTCAATGGCGGCCTGCAGTGGCGGGAGACTCTGAGCAACACGGTACTCAAGACCAGCATCAGGTGACGGAAGAATCAGAGCAACACGCTACTCTAGGCCGGCCTACGATGGATGAAGGAGTTGCCTTACCGAAGAAAAATCGCAAACTAGAAACACCACCAGACTTTGGCGCCAAAGATAAAGAAATGTTAAAAAAATTATACTCTGAGTATCGGCAGAACCAAAAAATGAGGAGTTGCTGGGATGATATCAGATATGGTGCTATTTATCGTTGGTTTGGGTGGGAAACAAGAGGCGATAGCGCCCCTTACACTGCAGTGACTAAAACTTCAGTTACACAACTATCTGATGATTTTATGCAACTTAGCCCCGCTTACAAAACTAAACTACAGAATCAATCAGTTATTACATATAATATCTTTTTCACAAAGGCAGCAACAGCAGCAACACATAGAATTGTAGTTAATACTAAAACACAAGAGGATACTTTAAAAATCCTACGTAATCTTGTTGACGCTTTTGCGACAAAGAAAGCGTTTTGTGAGCACATAAAACACTTTAAAGGGTACTTTACTAATCCTGTTCGTACTTTTAAATATCCTGCCATGGACACAGGAGCTATGAAAATCGACAAAATAGTAATATATTTTCGTGATGAAGATGATACAAAACAAGAAATTTTAAATTTAATAAAAGATTCTGAGGCTGAACTTGTCCCCAATATGTCAGCCTTTTATCAGACGGGATTATATGAAGACAAAGATGATAGCGATCCGTGTAATTGTGGTGTTGGGTTAGGATGTGAGGTTGACGAGATGGCTAGCTTCACTGGAATTCGAGCTAAACTAATTGCACAGGTACTAAAACCAGGCGAAAGCCAATTAACTGAAGACGAATTCATCAAAAAAGTAAAAGAAAAATTTTGGGAAAATGGTATCAATCCAAGCACACCACACTTGCAAGATACCAGCGGTCCGAGCGGTACTTGATTGCTCCCAGATCATGCCATCGGTTGAGTAGAAAAGGCTCGTGCCGCTGTCGCCGGCCGCTACCCATAAGCCGTTTGCGTTTATCAGCTTGTAGTAAGCCCCTCACGTGACATCGGATTGCATCCAGTTTATGCCGTTGGTTGAGTATAAAAGGTCTCTTGGGTTAGCGTAGTCGGCCGAGCGGAGAACCCACACGCCATAGGCTTTTGTGGGCATAGAGAGGTAGTGACCGCTGCATGATTTCTCCCCATATCGGCCGTTGTTTTCTACAACACCTTTTGAGCCACCACGTCTTGATGCAATTGCATTTCCCATTTATTTCACCACCTTCAACTGAACTGGAATCGCAACAGTTGGCGCGTCTTCAAGGCAGGTTACGGTTATGCTGCCGTCAAGCGTCTCGATTTTAGAAACACAGCTCCAAGCCTCCAATTGGCTCAAAGCTGTGTCTTTTGAGGTGTCTAAAACTACGTCGACAATCGGGTTATCCGTAGCTAAAATTCCAGGAACTTCGATTGTCTGTACATACTCACCGCTTTCCGCTGCTTCCCAATTCGTGCTAATTTCTGCTTCATATGTTACGGTCGAACTTCCGCTTTCGCTGACCATTATGTCAACAATGTTTTGGTCGTCTGGCTCAAGCAACGTGCCATTTAACTTGACGCCTTGAATTGTTGAATCTTCTTTTGCGTCTTGCTCTCCGCTTTTCTTTGCAGAAAGAAAAGCTCACAAAAGAAACGGGTTCGCGCACTAAGTCACGAGTAAACAAAAAGTCCTATTTCACACGGCTCTTATTTATTGCCCGTCGTGCATTCTTCCGCGTGAGAGGGCTTATTATTTACGCAAAACTTCATCGCGATGTTGCCGGCGCTGGCTCCACGCCGCGACTCGTTCCGTGCGGCCACGCACCGCGTAATTGGTACCACTTCAATACGTTCAGGCGTTATGTTAACGATTCGGCTCTCATCGGGTAAAATCGCCGTTCCGTTCCCACGAACTCCTTGTATTGCACTGTCAGCCTTAGAGCCTTGTGCGCTTGAAGCGCCACCAACATCCGAGTAAGAAAGCGTTATATCGCTTGACAACGCTTTGTTGTTTATGGTCCTACCAATCGGCACAACATTGAGGTTCTCCGGCGTTAAATTGACCGCGTTGGCTGAATCTATCGGGAGCACTAAACCGTTGGCCTTTATGCCTTGAACCGCGCTGTCAGCTTTTTCGCCTTGCTTGGCCGTTGCATACTCTGAGCCATGCTTGCCGTCGAGCGAATCAGCGTCTAGTCTACATCCTTCGCCGTCCATGGACATAATTTTGCCCATGATATTTTCCTCAGAGTAGGCCTCCATCACCTTGTTGACCTCATCTAGGGCTTGAGTTAGCGCCGTAAATTCAGATGTGCTTTCGATTGCGCTTTCAAAATCTGTGCAGCGTGCAATTTCAATTGACAGACCTTTTACTTTGAGTTTTGTAAGCTCTTTCGCTTTTCTTTGCGAAAAGAAACGCTCGCAAAAGAAACGGATTCGCGTTATAAGTCACTGGCAAACAAAATGCTACATTTCTCGCGTTTTCTACGTACTGCCAAACTGGGATTCTTTCACGTGAATGCGCTAGTTGTTCACGCAAAGCCTTTGCGCGACAGAGCAGATTTAAATTTGATTTAAGCCTTAACGCGACTCGTCCCGTGCGGTCACGCACCACTAACTAAAATCCCGTTTTGAAATTGCAACTTACATCCATTTGACCATCTTTGTAAAGTTCCATCGCTATTCATCTCCAGAGGCTGAACCATGTTCAGCGTCCCAGTTATTCCACCACCTTCAAAATTCACGTTTTTCAGCGTGTAATAGTGCATATCGACGTCGCAACGCGTGTAACGTATTTGCCGTGTAATTACTCCAACTTTGACCGTTTTGTACATATGTCCATTTTGTTGTATAAGTGCTATCAGATTCGCTTGTCTGCGCAGCCCACGAAATGTATGAACCTTGATGTTCCAAATCAAAAGTTAGGCATTTTTTCGCGTTGTCAATTGAAAGCTGATTGGTCCCTATTTTTCCGATATAATAACCGTCTCGATAAAAATGGTTGCCGTTTCCATCAAACACAGCTCACCGTTGGTTAACATCAAGAGAACCGTTATAAATCGCCAATTACCCGGATTCAAGCTGAATGTAATTGCTGTTATTATTCCATGCAACCCGCACGCTGTAGGCATTTTGCGTAATTTTTGTTGCAAACTCCGAATCGTCTACTTTTTTAGAGTGTGTCGTCAATAAAAACATGTTATAATAAAAGTAAAAAACAAAGGTAAGGAAAAAATGAGTTTAGAGCAACAAAGACACGACATAAGCGATGACGCATGGAAAAAAATAAAGCCTCACACAATTGGAGAAAACGGAACTCGAGGAGGAAACGCAAAAGACACAAGGCAATTTATTAATGGAGTGTTTTGGATTTTGCGTACCGGAGCCACTTGGCGAGATCTTCCGTCGGAGTATGGCCACTGGAAAAATGTTCATCGCAGATTTTGCCGATAGAGAGAAAGGCATATGGGAAAACATTTTGACTGCGTTGATCGACGATGCTGACTTTGAGTGGCTAATGATTGATGTAAGCCATGTTAAAGTGCATCCGGCTGGAACTAGTGAGGCGGCGGCAAACATTCAATTATTACAAAAAATTGCAACTGAAATTAAACGCGAGAACCAAGATTCTGGCGAAAAAGTAGCGATGTACGCGAATAGTCGTGCGAGGTCACTTGCGGGGGCTTAACACGAAAATTCATCTGGCTGTGGATGCGCATGGTATGCCAGTGCGATTTTTTGTCACAGATGCTACCATCGCGGATTGC
>JAZQHA010000147.1:0-1850 GCA_045540315.1 Acutalibacteraceae bacterium
GCTTTCATCGAAAAATGAAATTAATTCAACGTCGCGCTTACGGATATCGTAACTTTGAAAACTATCGGTTAAGAGTGTTAATTGAATGTGGGCACGTGGTGATATGAAAATTCAAATTCCACATAAATTGGGCTTGACCCCCATTTTTTGTTGCGGATTCGGTGCCGGGAAGTATAATCATAGGCAGAAGGAGATAGATATTGATGAAGGGTACCATCTACAGAATCAAGCGCATGTACCTCTTCCGTCGGCGCGTTCTGTTTTTATGTTTACTACCCTTGTGCCTCGTGTGGGGGCTTGTGGGCTGCGTCACTCAAGTGAGTTCCGGGGATGCTTTGGAGCATGTGGGGCGTAAACTGCGTATGGAAAGTACGGTGACTGCCTGTTATGAATCGGGAACAGGGAGTGACAGACGCATATATGCTCAGGTAGAAGCCACTTATAGGGAACGTCGAGGGTCAATCGTAAGCACCTGTTCCATAGATTTGTGCTCCCATACCACAGGCTGGCCTTCTTCTTCTTTGGTAAAAGGTAGCGAGGAAAAGCGTAACTACTACATACTGCTCTCTGCGGATGAAACAAAGAAAGGTCCGGGGCTTAATGTGTCGGAGCCTCCGGCTTCTGCTCCGCGTGTGCTGACAGAAGCAGAGTTCGCCAAGCTGCCGACCCAACGATTGAACATTTCTCAGAAACGATTGGATAGGTTGGATTCTGCTTTGAATACAACGATTCTTCGGCCATATGATTATGTATACTCAAGCTCTCATTATCTGCGCCGCCCTCTCAGTTATGGTTTGCGAGCTGTGGATTGGCCGCTTACGGCAGCTATCAATGCGGGAACCGCGGCTGCGGGGGCTGTTTGGTTAGTAGTCGGGGGAATTCCCTATCTGATAATAGAGCAGATGGCAGGTGAAGCGAGCGACACATCTCAGCCATCAGAATAGACTTAACCTGAATAAAGAAAATCATGCCCACCATCCCCCGAATCTTTGCCACCACCGCCCTGTGCCTTGCGGCAGGACGAGAATGAGCCTTGGGCTCGTCCTTTAGCTATCGCTTGCAAGAGTCTTTTTATCCCCTTGCAAGCGATGTTTCATTTTAGGTTGCCACTTGCTGAAAAATGGCACTTAATCATCTGATTCTGTGTAGCTTGCCAGTTCGAAACATCTTTGCTTGCCGCAGAGTTGCCATTCACTCAAAGCCGCCTACCTGTCACGGCGTAGGGGGAACCCCGAAGACGGAAGCTCACAGAATCAACAGATTGGAGATTCGAGGCTTGTTTTGTACCCCTGAAAAGCATTTGAGCTTAGGAAAACGGGCTTCCAGTTTCGAGTTCGGGCTTCGCTCTCCTTTCTACGCCGTGACGAGTAGGCATGCTTCCGTCTTCGGGCTGCGCCCTACGCGGCGACAAGTAGTCTTTTTGGCCTTTTGGAGGCGTTTTGCGCCCGACAGGGCGGTGACGGGGCTTGCGAGCGTGCCATGCCTAAGCGGGCGTAGGTATTGAAAATCAAAAATGCTTTATAGCATATGCTCTGCCTGCACCTGTTTTGAGATATCGCTCATATGCAAAGGCTTTTTCTTTATCTCGGAAAGCAATGGCGGTTTCAATATACCATGGTGCAAATTTGGAGGTGTGGGGTACGTGCCCAGCATTGTGCATTGCTAGGCGTTCATGCAAATCATTCGTAACGCCTGTGTAGTGATGTTTCGGCTCTTCTGCAATAATTGTGGAATGACCCAGGGACGCAAGAAACGCAGGAGAAGAAATTTATCAGTAAAGAGCAGAAAAAGATTGAGCATGGAGGAGAAATCTCCTACCATGCCCAGTGTTGTGTTCTTGAAGTACTTGA
>JAZQHA010000148.1:0-2020 GCA_045540315.1 Acutalibacteraceae bacterium
TATCTGCGAACATTCTGATGGTTGGGACTACTATCTTTTTGACAACGATTATCATTCCATTACAGATGGTATTTGGGATGATCCAGATACCCCCGCAGGAGAGGTTGCCCGAGATCTGCTCACATCCGAAGGCCTTTGGAATGGTAAATACACAATTGAATATCTTGATTGTGAAAGAACCATTGAAAAATGGCAAGCCAGTTGGGTAAGCGTAAGTTGAATGACTCTCGAATACATCAGCGCCCACGAACCTATCTACAGCTATCTTCTTTCCTACTTTCTTCCCGACCTTTCCGATCCCTATTTCCGACAAGACGCCGCGCATGAAATCGAACAGGACGAACGCATGACCTACTGCCGCTATATGGCGGCTTGGTTGCCGCATGAACCGCACCGCGAAGAAGTACTGAAACGAATAGCGGGCGCAGCACAGCGCGCCAACGATAAAGAGGATGCCACAGAAACAGGCATCCTCTTTTCTGCTATTTATGTGATTTGTCGTGGGGCGGGCGCATTTATATGGAAGTGCCTTCGTTTTCCTGAAATGTAGCCCTGGGGGTTATATCCTTTCACCCGTTTCGCGCATGACAAGATTGATCTCCAAGTCACAATCAAGTGCATTGGCGATTTCCCTAAGTTCTTTTTCTGGGAAATTGTCCCTTGTCATCTTATTAGAAAGGTTCTGGCGGGTTTGTCCCGTCTTATCTGCAAGCTGCCCCATGGTAAAACCGCGGCGCTTTAGAACTACCTTGATTTTTTCGCTAACTGAAAGTCCCATTCGATTCACCTCCTGCTATTAGGATTATACACTCAATAATGTCAATAGTCAATCTGTAGTGAAAAATTTCACGAATAAATTTCATTTGCATATTGACAAATGACACTCTGTAGTGTATAATAGTATGTGTAAAGAGGAACAGCAAGTTCCCAACACAAAGGAGGTCACCACAATGTCGAACCCCAACATGGAAGCCAAGGTCAAGGAATTGATGGAACTCAAGCGCATGAAGGAAGAACTCGAAGCAGAGATCACCGCAGCGGAAGACGAAATCAAATCCGTCATGGGAGAAGAAGAAATCCTCAACGCCGGAGCGTTCAAGGTCACTTGGAAGACGGTTATCAGCACCCGCCTCGACAGCACCGCGCTTAAAAAGTCTCTGCCGGAGATCGCCGAACGCTTCATGAAGCAGACTACCACGCGCCGCTTCTGCGTCAACTAAAAAGACCGAACACCTACCACAGCATTCGGTCAACGCAGCCCAGTAACTCTCACGAAACCGGGGAGCATGTTCATTCTACCACACGAACTGCTCCCCACGCAATAGGAAGGAGCAGAAAAATGGATCTTTATCAGGAAGTCACGAATCGCATCATGGGACAGCTCGAAAACGGAATCATTCCGTGGGAAAAGCCTTGGATCAGCGCCGGAAACGCTGTCAGCCATGCCACCGGCAAGCCCTACAGCCTTCTGAATCAGATGCTGCTCGGTCGTCCCGGTGAATACGTTACCTTTAACCAGTGTCAGCAGGAAGGCGGCAAAGTCCGGAAGGGAGAAAAAAGCAGCATGGTCGTCTTCTGGAAATCGATCGAGGAAAAGGATCCTGATACCGAGGAAGTCAAGCAGATTCCCTTCCTCCGATACTTCAACGTCTTCCACATTGACCAGTGCGAAGGACTGACCGCAAAGCATGCTCAGGAGCTGCCGGGAACTGCCAACGCTGACCAGACCGCCGAAGCCATCATCGCCGGATACATCCACAGCAGCGGCGTCAGACTGAACCATGAAGCGGGCGACCAAGCCTTCTACCGTCCTTCCACGGATAGCATCACGCTCCCGCTGCTTGCCCAGTTTAAGGAAACCGCTGAATATTACAGCACGGCATTCCATGAGATGGTTCACAGCACCGGACACAAAACCCGCCTCGACCGCCTCGAAAAAACTGCCTTCTTCGGCTCGGAAGCCTACAGCAAAGAAGAGCTGATCGCAGAAATCGGCGCGGCGACCTTGGTCAACCGCGTG
>JAZQHA010000149.1:0-28102 GCA_045540315.1 Acutalibacteraceae bacterium
ACCAGTTTGTCTTCCTAAGACCGCTTGGCCTCCGACTTCTAGATTCCCGAAGTTAGCGAGAGCTACGCCCGGCCGGGCCGGATTTGGCAATGAAATGAATGGAAATAACTATATTTACGAATATTACCAGGGGATTTGCAACGGCCGTTTTATGGTGGGCCGCTGGATCCAGCTTGTTTATAAGTATTTGGTTAAGGGACTACAGGAAAAGCGGTTCTTTTTTGATGGCAACAGGGCAACGGCAGCCGTTGAATGGTTAGAAAACCATGCGTTTCATACTGAGGGAGTGCTTGCACCCGGGCCGTTGCGCTTGGAACTTTGGCAGCGGGCTATGATATCCGCTATCTATGGGATTGTTGACGAAAAGGGGAATAGACAGTTCCGTGAGGTGCCGCTTGTGGTGGCGCGGAAAAATGGCAAGTCATTACTGGCCGCGGCCATCGGCAAATACGAATTTTATCAAAGCGGATATGGCGCAAGGGTGTACTGTTTAGCACCAAAGTTTGACCAGGCGGATATTATTTACAATAACATTTGGCAAATGTGCGTAATGGATCCCGATTATCAGAACTTGAAAGCTGAGATTGAAGCAAGCCGGGACGCACACAACAAACGAACGCTTGATGATTCGATGCTTGCTAAACATCGGCAAAGTGATTTATACATTCCGGGGACAAACAGCACAGTAAAAAAGATTGCTTTCAACGCTAAAAAATCAGATGGTTTTAACCCTTCATTGTGTATCTGTGATGAAATCGCATCGTGGGAAGGGGACAAGGGCCTAAAACAGTATGAAGTAATGAAAAGCGGCATGGGCGCACGGCCTAACGGTTTCTTGCTTTCATGCACCACTGCCGGATATGTCAATGATTCAATCTATGATGAAATCGTTAAGCGTTCCACACGTTTTTTGATGGGGGACAGCAAAGAGAAAAGGCTTTTGCCGTTCCTGTATATGATTGATGACGTTGAAAAATGGAACGACATTAACGAACTTCGGAAAAGCAACCCGAATTTAGGCGTCTCTGTCACTGTTGACTATCTGCTAGAAGAAATTGCCATTGCTGAAGGTTCTTTAAGCTGTAAAGCAGAATTCATTTGCAAAATGTGCAATATCAAGCAAAACAGTTCTTTGGCATGGCTGCCCGCTAATATCGTAGAAAAAGCCACGGGGCCAGAGATCCGGCCGGAAGACTTTCAAAATTGTTATTGCGTTGGTGGCATCGACCTATCGCAAACGCGCGATTTAACAGCCTGTTGCGCTGTGATCGAAAAGGGCGGGGAACTTTACGTTATATCCCATTTCTTTTTACCGGGTGAAAAGATAGACGAAGCCACGGCCCGCGATGGTGTGCCATATGACATTTATATAAAGCGCGGGTTGCTGACTGCCAGCGGTGAAAATTTTATTGACTACCACGATTGCTTTAATTGGTTCCGGGCCTTGATTGAGAAATACAAGATCTATCCGCTGCAGCTTGGTTATGATAGATATAGCGCACAATACCTAATACAGGATTTAACAGAGTACGGTTTCCATTGTGACGATGTCTACCAGGGTGAAAATCTTTATGGGGTCATCTTGGAAACGCAAGGATTGTTAGAAGATGGCAAAATCCACATTGGGGACAATGACTTGTTAAAAATGCACTTGCTTAATTCCGCCGTTAAGATGTCAACGGAACGCGGCCGGGGGAAACTGGTTAAGCTAGATAGCAAAGTACACATAGACGGAACTGCCGCACTGCTGGACGCTATGACAGTTAGGCAAAAATGGTATAGCGATATAGGGCAGAGACTAAAAAACGAGGGTAAATAACAATGGGTTTGTTTGATTGGTTGTTTAAATTCATTCCGGCGCCGCGTGGAAAGTACGGCGGCGTCTTTAAAATGCTTAATGGGTATACACCCACATTCCGGCGCTTTGATGGCGGCCTGTACGAATCAGAACTGATTAGAGCGGCCATAAACGCCCGTGCAACGCACGTTTCAAAGTTGGCTATAGAAATACAGGGTGCGGCCCGTCCGGCGCTTCAAAACAAGCTTAAACGCGGCCCTAACAGGTTTCAGACGTGGGGTCAGTTCCTTTATAGGCTGTCAACGCTGCTGGACATTTATAACACGGCGTTCATAACACCAATCTATGATGAATATGGTCAAGTATCCGGGATATATACGCCGCTGCCTAATAAATGCGAGGTTGTACAATACGGCGGGGTGCCTTATTTGCGTTATGAATTTGGTTGGGGTGAAAAGGCCGCAATAGAGTTGGAAAATTGCGGAATCATGACCAAGTACCAGCACAAGAATGATCTGCTTGGTGAAGATAACAGCGCTCTAATTTCCACACTTGATTTAATCCACATACAGGAACAGGGCATACAGGAAGGTGTTAAATCCAGTGCAACCTATCGTTTCATGGCACAGGTTGACAACTGGACAACGCCGGAAGATCTGGACAAAGAGCGCCGCCGCTTTAATGAATACAATTTCAGTCGGGACGCAAAAGGCAAGGGCGGTTTGTTGCTGTTCCCGAACACATACAAGAACTTGCAACAGGTACAGTCAAAACCGTTTGTTGTTGACGCGGATCAGATGAACTTGATTAAATCCAATGTTTTTGAATACTTTGGAGTTAACGAGGATGTCCTGCAGAATAAAGCGTTTGGCGATGCATGGGCCGCCTTTTATGAAGGTGCTATAGAACCTTTTGCAATACAGTTTTCGGACGTTATGACCAAGATGTTGTTTACGTTCCGGGAACAGGCGCAAGGAAACCGCATTTATGCAACGTCTAACCGCCTGCAGTACATGACCAACGCCGACAAGCTAAACGTAACTAACGGATGGGCTGACCGCGGTATGGCCACTATTGACGAAATGCGCGAAGTCTGGAACCTTCCGCCGCTGCCAGATGGCAAGGGCCAGTTAATACCGATCCGCGGCGAATATTACGACACGCAAACCGGCGAACGGTTAAGCACTGTAACTATAGGAGAAAATGAAAATGAGGGATAGAGAATATCGCAATATGGATTTAAAGCCGGTGGCGGCTGATGGATCCACGGAAAAAAACTATATAGTTGAGGGTTACGCGTCAACATTTGAAGCATATCCGCTTTTTACAGAAGACGGCATAACCTACAGCGAACGCATAGAACCAACGGCTTTTGATAATGCCGATTTATCAGACGTTGTTTTCCGCGTTGACCACGCCGGGCCGGTGTATGCTAGGACATCCGCCGGAACGGTCAACGTTTGGACAGATGCACACGGCCTTGCACAGAAAACTGATTTAAGCAAGACCGAACGCGCCCGCGCACTTTTTGAAGATATTGAGGCGGGCAATTATCCGAAAATGTCCTTTGCTTTTCGCGTTGCCGAAGGCGGGGACAGATATGATAAAGAGACTCGCACCAGGGTGATAACAAACATTGAAAAGGTGTTTGATGTTTCCCCGGTTTCGTTTCCGGCTAACCCCGGAACAGAGTTAGGTGTCAGCACTCGGGACTATTTCAACGGAGTGATTGAAATGGAAAAAGCGGAGAGACTGGAAACCGAAAAGCGCGAACGCCAGAAACAGATAATTAGAATTTTGACGGAGGTTTTATAACTATGGATTTTACAACAATGTCTGTTGAAGATCTGGAAACCAGACGCGCCGCAATCGCGGCAGAAGTTGACGTTGACGGCGCCGACCTTGACGCGCTGGAAACAGAAGCAAGAGCAATTAAAGATGAACTGGAAAAGCGGAGAGCCGCCGAAGAAAAGCGGGCAGAAATCAGATCCGCAGTTGCCGCCGGAAACGGTGAGACAATTACAAAAGTAGAGGAGAACAAAACTATGCCTAACATGGAAGTCAGAAATAGCCACGAGTATAACGTGGCATATGCAAACTATATCAAGACCGGAAATGATGCAGAGTGCCGCGCACTTCTTACTGAGAACGTAAGCGGCGGAACTGTTCCGGTTCCATCTTATGTTGAGGGACGCGTGCGGACAGCCTGGGAGCGTGATGGAATCACTAGCCGCGTCCGCAAGACATTCTTAAAGGGCAACGTAAAGATCGGTTATGAGATCAGTGCAGACGGCGCGGTTGTTCATACCGAAGCTGCCAACAGTGCAGTTACAGAAGAATCCCTTGCACTGGGAATCATCACACTTGTTCCGCAGTCTATCAAGAAATGGATTTCTATTTCTGATGAGGTCTATGATCTGACCGGCGAAGAGTTCCTTGACTACATTTATGACGAGCTGACATATAGAATTGCCAAAAAGCTGGCTGATCTGATTGTTGCCGATATCGAGGCTTGCGGCACTGTTTCCACTGGCGCACTTCCGGCAGTTCCGAAAGTAGCGTCTACTACTGTTACACTTGGACTGGTAGCGCAAGCGCTTGCACAGCTTAGTGACGAAGCCGTTAACCCGGTTGTTATGATGAATAAACAGACATGGGGCGCGTTCAAAGCCGCACAGGCTGCCGGTAATTACGGTTATGATCCGTTTGAAGGTCTTCCGGTTGTATTCAATGACAGCATTTCCGCATTCAGCGCAGCGACCACCGGAGTTACTTATGCGATTGTTGGAGACCTTGGCATCGGCGCACAGGCTAATTTCCCGAATGGTCAGGATATCGAAATTAAGTTCGATGATAAAACCAAGATGGAATATGACCTTGTGAGGATCCTGGGCCGTGAGTTCGTCGGCCATGCGGTTGTAGCACCGAAAGCATTTGTAAAGATTACACACTGATTTATTACGAAAGGGCGCACGTGATGAAAGTATTTATTGCAGTTCCATCTATGGATATGCTGCCGGCTCTTTTTTGTCAGTCGCTTGCACTGCTTCAAAGGGCCGGAGACACCATGGTCGGGTTTGAGGTCGGGTCGCTTGTTTACAACGCACGTAACAACCTTGCAAGACAGGCAATCAAGTCTGAAGCGGATTGGGTTCTTTGGTTAGATTCGGACATGGTGTTTAGCCCGGATCTGTTGCAGAGGATGTTAAAAGTCTGCACAGAAAACGGTATTGATTTTCTGACGGCGCTCTGTTTCAGGCGGAAACCGCCTTTTACACCATGCCTTTTTGACAGACTGGACAAGGTCGACAGAGGTGCAAGCTATACAGCATTAATGTCTGTTCCTGACGGTCGGTTTAAAGTTGGCGGGTGCGGATTTGCGGGTGTTTTGATGTCAACGGATGTTTTAATGTCGGTGGCATCAAAGTTTGACGGTCGGATGTTTGACCCACTGGAAGGATTCGGCGAAGATGTTTCATTCTGTTGGCGGGCCAGGCAGTGCGGCTATGAAATCTGGTGTGATTCTGATATTGAACTTGGTCACGTTGGTAACTGTATCGTAACAAGAAAGTATTACGAAGCATATCAAGAATATCAAGAGGGTTTGAACAGTGGCACAAACGGCACTTGAAGAACCACCACCGGCAGAGACAGAAACAAAAGTAGCTAAAAGACGTAGGGCGGCGAAATAAACCGCCCTTTTTGATTGGAGTTAAGCACATGACAGTTACAGGCGATTTAATTAACCTTGCCAAAATGGCCCGGCGCATCACTACGGATGCATATAATTCGCAGATAGAAATGATCTTGAATGCGGGTTTACAGGATTTAGGCGTTGCCGGTGTGGTGGTGCCTAATGAAAGCACGGCGATAGTTGAACAGGCTTTAATTACGTACTTCTTAATGAATTTCGGAGAGCCTGAAAACTATGACCGCCTCAAAGCATCCTATGATGAACAGAAGGCACAGCTTTCCATGCATACCGGGTTTACAGATTGGGGTGCTATAGATGAATAGGGCGGCAGAAATCACCTTGATAAAAACCACACAGGAACAGGATAGCAATGGAGTTTGGCGCGCCACGGAAGAACGGCGCACAATCTTGTGTTATGTCAATAGCGTTACGCGTTCAGAGTTTTTTGAGGGCGGGCGCAATGGCTTGAATCCAGAATACAGATTTACCGTTTTCTTTGGTGACTATCAGGGCGAAGAAACGCTTGTCTATAACGGCCTTGCATACGGCATTTATAGGACTTATCACGCGGACGGGGACAACTTAGAGTTGTACGCGGAAAGGAAGGGCGGCACGAATGGCAAGCAGCAGTAAATTCGACTTTGCGAAAGTCATACAGGATTATTTACGCGTGTATGATGGTGCCGCCGTTGAAGTGCTGACCGAGACCATAACCGAAGTGGCCCGGGAATCTGTGAAAAAGTTAAAAGCCGAATCACCGAAGGGCGTAACGGGCGATTATGCCAAAAATTGGCGTTATCAGGTTGAACGCGGCCGGTTGCGTGTGGGCGCTACTGTTTACGGCGATAAGCCCACATACTCCCTTGCGCACTTGCTGGAGCATGGACACGCTAAAAGAGGCGGTGGCCGTGTGGCGCCTATTGTCCACATCGCGCCGGTGGAAGAATGGGCCGTTGATGAAGTAGTTGACAGATATGTAGCAAAAATGGAAGGGCTAGTTATATGACCTATCAGGAAATAGCGGAGTTGTTAGCAAGCGTTGGCATTCCAACGGCATATTATCAGTTTCCGGAAGATACGGGCCAGGAACCGCCCTTTATCTGTTTTTACTATGCGTCAAGTGCTGACATGTACGCGGACAACTCCAATTATCAGAAGATTGATAACTTGTCTATAGAACTTTATACAGATAACAAGGATTTTGAACTTGAAAGCGCTTTGGAAAATGTATTGAAGGGCGCGGGCCTGACTTGGACGCGTGAAGAAACATATATTGATACAGAGCGCATGTATGAAGTTATCTATAGCGTTGAAGTAATTATTAAAGAGGAGAATTAAAAAATGGCAGATACAAACAAGATTAAGTATGGAATCAAAAACGTTACTGCTTTCCCTGCCACTATCGCGGCGAATGGATCCGCAACTTACGGCGTAGCCATCCCTATTCCGGGCGCGGTTTCCCTTAGTCTTGAACCGCAGGGAGATACAACGCCGTTTTACGCTGATAACATCGTGTATTATACCAGCGTAGCGAACAACGGCTACGAAGGTGATCTTGAAGTTGCAAAACTGCCGGATGCCGTCCTTACGTCCATTCTTGGGTATGTGGCGGATACTAACGGCGTACTTTATGAAGATGCCAACGCGCCGGTGCAGCACTTTGCACTTGCTTTCCAGTTTGAGGGTGACGTACACGCCCGCCGGCATATCATGTATAATTGTGTGGCCGCGCGTCCGTCCGTTTCAGGATCCACAAAACAGGAAAGCATTGAGCCGGACACAGAAACACTTACAATCACCGCAACAACTATTTACGTTGCTGGACTTGATAAAGATATCGTGAAAGCATCCGCAACGCCGACAGAGGCAACACAGTATAACGCTTGGTTTACAACGGCCTACGTTCCGGCGGCAAACGCTCAGACCGTTACGACTTAAAGGGGGTTAAAGGATGTATAGGGAAATTGTAATAGGGGAAAAAACAGTTCCAATGATGTGTACAGCATTAACGCCTAAAACCGCTTATGAGTTTTTCAATCAGGACTTTTTATCTGTCATTGGCAAAGACCTTGACGGCGGGCAGCTTGTAGATCTTGCGGAAAAGCTTGGTTTTGTTATGGCCATGCGGGCGGCAGATCGTGACATGAAAAAACTGCAGGAAAGCGATTTTGACAAGTGGTTAGATGGCCTTGAGTTCGGTGACTTAATGGAAGCCGCTTCTGAAATCGTTGGTCTGTATGTAGCAACCACAAAACCGAAGATAGTCCCAAAATAAAGAGCCGCCCAACAGAACGCCCCTATACTACACCCCTATACATTCTCCGGTGCGTTCAACTTGGAATTCCAATTTCTGAGTTGGACGCGATGGAGTATGGAACAGTATTAGACATTCTAACCGAGGCGGCAAACGATGAATACAAATATAAGCAACTTGCAACGCAAGAAGATATAGACAGGTTTTAAAACATGGCTATTGGAAGAATTAAAGGCATTACAATTGTTATTGATGGCGATACAGCGCCATTAACTAAATCGTTAGAAGCGGTTGATAAACAATTAAAGACCACACAAGGGAATCTAAAAGATTTAAATAGGCTTTTAAAGCTGGATCCTGGCAACACTGAGTTGATAACGCAAAAGCAAAAAAATCTCACAGGGGCCATAGAAAACACTGAAGCACGGTTAAAAGAGTTAAAACAGGTACAAAAAGAAAACGTCACGCCGGAACAGTGGGACGCTTTACAACGTGAGATTGTTGCAACAGAACAGCAATTAAAAGCACTCAAAGAAGAATATGCAAGCTTTGGGAGCGTTACGGGCCAGAAATTACAGGTTGCCGGCGGAAAAATAAAAGAGTTTGGTGGAAAAGTAAGTTCTGCCGGGCGCACATTAATGCCGCTTTCCCTTGCATTAACAGGCGTGGGCGTAAAAGCCGTTTCTAGCTTTGCCGATGTTGACAAAACCATGAGTTTAACTAACAAAACCATGGGCAACACAACAGAAGAAGCGGAACTTTTAAACAAGGCCATGAAAAAAGCCGCGGCAAACTCCACATTTGGCATGTCTGACGCTGCAGAAGCAACACTTAATTTTGCCCGTGCTGGACTGAATGCCGAAGAATCCGCGGCGGCCCTGGCCCCTGCTATGAATCTAGCAGCCGGTGAAGGTGGAAACCTTGACACGGTATCCGCTGGACTGGTGGCAACAATTAACGGGTTTGGCGGAAGTTTTGAAGATGCCGGAAAGTATGCGGATGTTTTCGCGAATGCTTGTAATAATTCAGCTCTTGACGTTAACAGCTTGTCTGATTCTATGAGCGTGGCCGCGCCGGTCTTTTCCGCTGCCGGTTACTCTGTCAATGACGCCGCTTTATATATGGGTGTCATGGCTAACGCCGGAATTGATGCCAGCACGGCGGCAAACGCATTAAAAACAGGTTTTGCTCGGCTGGTATCGCCAACAAAAGACGCCGGGGAAATGATGGATCAGTTAGGAATTAACATTGTGAATTCCAATGGCACAATGAAAGATTCCACAACGATCCAAAAAGAATTGCATAATGCATTTAGTGGATTATCTGAATCCGAAAAGATAGCGGCGGCAAGTGCGATATTTGGCAAAAACCAGATGTCTAACTGGTTGGCGTTAATCGAAACGTCACCCGGCGAGGTTAACAGCTTATCAAAATCACTTGAAAAGAACGGCACAACAACGGAAATGTCCGCGGCCATGATGGAAGGTTTCGGCGGATCCCTTGAAAAACTCAAATCAAGCATTGATGTAGCAATTACATCTTTAGGTGAAGCTTTAGCGCCTACAATTAAAAAGATCGCGGATAAAATACAGGATGCTGTTGATTGGTTTAACAGCCTTGATGATAGCCAGAAACAGATTATTGCAACCGTTGGCATGGTGGTCGCTGCCGCCGGGCCTCTTTTAATGGTCTTTGGCCCGGTTATATCCGGCATTGGCAGTGTTATCAGCATAGCCGGTAAGTTAATGAGCGCAATTAGTGGCGCTGGTGGGCTTATTGGTGGCATAGGTGCGCTTTCGGGATCCTTTGCCCCGTTGCTTGTTGGTGGCGCTGTTGTTGCCGGCGTGGTTGCCGGTGGCATCCTGATATATAAAAACTGGGACAAGATAAAAGACGCCGCTAAAAAGCTGGGTCAGGGCATCAAAGACACGTTTGCAAGACTCAAAACCAACGTTATTAACAACTGGAACAACATTAAAACAACCACGGTACAAACGTGGGAAAAGGTTAAAACCAGTGTCAGCACTGCCGCGAATGGTGTTAAAACCGCCGTTACCAACGCATGGAATAGCGTCAAGACAGGCACAACCAACGCTTTTAACAGCGTGAAAACGTCCGCTAGTACGGTTTGGGGAAATATCAAATCGACCGCCGGGACAGCCTGGAGCGGCATTTCTTCCACCGTGACCGGAGCGGCAAACAGTTTGAAAACCAATGCTATTAACACGCTGAACGGATTTAAGACTGGTGTTAGTGGCGTTTGGAGTACCATAAAAACCAGTACAGGGACAGCATGGGACGGCGTGAAAAATGCCATCACAACAAGGCTTGAAAGCGCAAAAACCGCCGTTAGTGGCATCATGTCCAGACTTAGAACAACAATAGCTAATGGTTTTAGTGGTTTGGCGCATTCCATCGGCAACCCGTTTGCGGGCCTGACCAACTTTGCAAGCAACGCGATTAGTAGAATATCAAGTATATTCCGGGGCGCACATTTGTCATTGCCTAAAATTAAGATGCCACACTTCCGGGTATCATGGAATGAATACGGGCCGATCAAGCTGCCGCGCGTTTCTGTTGATTGGTACAAAAAAGCGTATGACAATGCGGTTATGTTCTCACAGCCTACCGTTTTACAGACTCCACAGGGCTATAAAGGTTTTGGAGATGGCAGCGGGCCAGAAATTGTCATGGGCCTTAATAAATTGCGTGAACTGGTGGGCGCTACCAGCGGAAACACAACCATTAACGTATACGCACAGCCTGGCATGAACGTAAAACAGCTTGCTACAGAGATTCAAAACCGGTTGGCCGCTGTTGAGAGACAAAAACAGAGGGTTTATGCATGAGAAACTATATAACTTTTGATGGTACGGACTTACGGGATTATGGCCTTTATATTAGCGGATCCGGCGTTTATAATGCGCCGGAACGCGCTTACAACGATTTGACCGTTCCGGGCCGCAATGGTTTGATAATTGGCAACGAGAAAAGGCTGGAAAACTTGGAGTTAGTTTATCCGGCCTTTATTTATGCCAATTTTGCGGAAAATATCAGCAATCTTAGAAACTTCCTGTTATCAAGGATTGGTTATCAGCGTTTGGAAGACTCTTATCATACAGACGAATTCAGGCTTGCACTGTACGCGGGCGGTCTGGAAGTGGAACCAACGGCCAGAAGGGACGCCGGGCAGTTTGAAATCAAGTTTAACTGTAAGCCGCAAAGATATCTAAAGAGCGGAGAAACAACTATAACTTTGCCCGAAACGCCGTACACGTTGGTTAACCCAACGCAATTTGAAGCGGCGCCGCTTATCCGGGTTTATGGTACAGGTAGCCTTGTGATAGCCGGCCAGACAATCAGAATCAACACGGCTGACACGTATACAGATATTGATTGCGAAATCATGGAAGCTTACAAGGGTTCTACATCTTGCAATCAGTACATCACTTTGCTTAGTAACGATTTCCCGACACTGAAGCCAGGAAACAACGAAATTATTTATACTTCTGATATAACGCGGGTTGATATAACGCCGCGGTGGTGGCGCGTATGATTCCAATACTTTTTCCACAGTCTGAAACAGCATTTGACAATAACGGTTTGGGCCGCCTGACTGATTGCTTATCATGTGAAGTTACAGAGGAAAGAAACGGCATTTACGAATGTGAATTCACATACCCTGTTAATGGCCGACACTACAATGAAATTGATGTAGGTTACATTATTTATTGTACGCATGACGAAAGCAGACTACCGCAGCCGTTTGATATTTATAAAAAATCAGTTCCTATTGACGGCGTTGTGACTTTCAACGCGCGTCATATCTCTTACAGGCTTACTAATGTAATGCTTGAACCTTTCACGGCGTCAACGTGCGCTGATGCTTTCGCAGGGTTCAAAACTCACAGCATCACAAGCAACCCTTTCACGTTTTCCACAGATAAAGCAGTTAGCGCAAACTTCAAAGTAAAAACGCCCGCTAGCGTTCGTGAAATGTTAGGCGGAACACAAGGTTCAATCCTTGATATTTTCGGCACTGGTGAATACCGCTTTGATAAATTCGAAGTTTATTTTAATTTGCACCGCGGCACTGATAAAGATGTTGAAATCAGATATGGGAAAAACTTAACTGATTTTGTAAACGATATTGATTACAGTGAAATGTATAACGCGGTGGTGCCGTACTGGTACAGCGAAGAAACCGGCGAACTTGTCACGCTGCCGGAACAGATCATAGTAGCAAGCGGCGCCACAACTCACCGCGATTATTGGACAGACGATCTATACAACAGAATCACAGATGAAAATCTAAATCCAATTGAATTTGATTATGCTATTCTTCAGGCTGTCCCGATGGATTTAACCGAATACTTCGAAACAGCACCAACGGCTGAACAGATCCGGGCGCGGGCCACCAGTCTTTTAGAAGGTTCCGAAGCATGGAAACCCATTAACAATATCAATGTTGATTTTGGTGCGCTTTGGCAAACGCCGGAATATGAGAGCGTGGCACCACTTCAGCGGTTAAGACTTTGCGACACGTGCAAAATTATTTATCCGCAAGCCGGTATAAATGCACGGGCTAAAATCATTAGGGTCGTTTATGATTCCTTGCTTGACCGCTATAGCAGTATGGAACTTGGAGACGCCCGGCAGAGTTTCGCGGACGTTGTAAGGGCCAGCGCGGAAACGCAAGTGCTTGAAAAGGTGCCGACATTTGACGCAATGACGGCAGCTGTTGAACACGCTACGCAAATGATTGCGGGCGGCCTTGGTGGTTACGTTGTCATTAGTCGCGATGAATCCGGCAGACCTTACGAAATTTTGATTATGGACACGCCAGACAAGACCACGGCTGTTAATGTTTGGCGCTTCAATTCCGGCGGTTTAGGGCATAGTAGTAACGGTTATGACGGGCCATATTCAGATATAGCGCTAACAATGGATGGTCAAATCAACGCCAATCTGATTACAACAGGAACGCTATCAGCTAACCGAATCAGGGGCGGTATTATCCAGGCGCTAGAAGATGACGGCGTTTCATACTGGAATCTTGAAACCGGCGCTTTCGTCACTGGTGACAGTGAAAGAAGTATGAGGTTTTTGAAAGGTTTCCTATATATGTATGCGCCAGAACTTACAAGTTATATCGGGCGCATTGGTTCATTTTATTGGGGGAACGTTCAAGATTCCGACCACGCCGGATTTACAGTCCTTACAAATGGTTCATACTTGGGGATTGGATACGAAACTAGCAGTAGCGCAATTTCAAGTATTGTAATAAACAACGGGCTTAATCCTAGCGGCATAACGGAAAGAATAATTTTTTACGGCACAAGCAGATTCACAAGTAAGGCAACGTTTGATGATACTGCAGAATTTAATACATTCCTGTATATTAACGGGAATGATTCTGTCAACAGGGGTTATTTGTGCGGCTATACTGACGGTAACGGATTTGTAATTAGTACCGGTACAGCTAGCAGATTTGTTTTAAGAGCCAATAATACAGATGTGCTTGCAATTGATAACGGTGCATATAGCCACGCCGGAACCGCTAAATATTTACCCGATAAATATTATTTTAAAGATGCCGTAATAGAACAAAACACTTATACAAATAACGTTGTGTCAATCAGACTTACAACAGAACGGCTTATAGTTGGCAATCACACTGTTATGGCTGGTTATGTCTGCCGCTTCGATTCCGTATATGTTGACGGCGCGTTATCAGCGCAAACCGTAACGCAACGATCAGACGAACACTGGAAGAATATCGAAGAGTGGGATGACAGATACACAGAACTGCTTGACGATCTTGAACCCATTGTTTTCCGATGGAAGGACAGCGAAGACCAAAAACAGCATGTCGGCCTTGGTGCAAGACACACAAAAGCACTTCTTGAAAAGCACGGCCTTGAAGATAGTGGTTTTGTTCATGTGACGGATGAAGACGAATACAGCCTTGTTTACAGTGAATTAACTGTAATGTTGTTGAAAAAGGTTCAGGAACAGCAGAAAACAATTGATGCTTTAGAAAAGCGCCTTGAAAGATTGGAGTTGTTACTAAATGCAGATACATGAATTACCAGCCGGGACGCCGGCGGCGGGCATGACCTTCGCGGGGGATACTGGAACGCAAACGCAAAAGATAGATTATGATGCGTTGGCAGATGCCATTTTAAACAAGCTTACAACAAAGACTTTTGATATAAAGTCAGAGGCACAAACCATAATAGCGGTTTTGAATGCGTTAGGAGATGCGGCAGAACAGGGAGTTGCTAATAACCTTGTTACAACTGACGCCGGTTATGTTCTAGATGCCAGACAGGGCAAGGCGTTAAGCGATTTACACGCCACAAACGCCAATGCAATTGCAGCGTTAAATAGCAGTGCCGTCACAAGCTATAATACTTATTACTGTACGGACTATCCAGAGATTAGCGCAACAGCTATGCGCTCTGGCAACATTGTTACAGTTTATGTTACGTCAACAACAAACTATGCTATTACAAGGAATACGTATTTTCGGATTACAACGCTTCCTGAGAAGTATCGTCCGAGATGGACTATTCCTTTCCCATTATTTGATAACACCGCAACATCAGCAAGTAATGCCATGATTGCCGGTCGAATCGGCTCGGATGGTAGTGTCGATTTCTGGATCTATGCGGGAGCGCCTACAAATAACGCCCCACGTGGAACAGTGAGCTATTGCGTTTAAATCATGATTTACAGCGCTGTCAATACCACACGTGATGAAGTGGCATTCGAGGTTGCCACGGTAAGTCTGCCGTTGCTATATGTTGCCGATAGTGGAGACCCCATTGTTTTGTTTGCGCATACGTCCCACATGGTAATTGTGCCGCCTATAAGAGTAATCAGGATTAATGCGCAGGCGCTGTATCCTTGTAAGTATCCGTAAAGCATAAAAGCACCGTTTCCGGTTGATGGTAGCGATACCGGATTGCTAGATGAAAATGCATTGTCCCACGTGTATCTATTTTCTATTTGGGCGGTGCTGCTATTTAACGCTGTAACTATTAACCCCGGGCCGACCATTTCCGGCCCATTTTCATCAAACAAAAAAGGAGTTGTTAAAGATGGAAATTTTAAGACTTGCCAACGATTCAACGTATAGCGTCCATGAAATTTTAGACGTTAACGGCCTGACTGTTTCGATTTTACCGGATGCATCTATATCAGAAATCTTTGATACGTTCAGCGATCCAGAAAACACCGCCGTTATGAAGCTTGAAACAGAAGGTGGGGACGTTATTAGGATTTTTAACGGCTACGTGGATCTCGTTTCGCTGTCCCTGATTCACAAACAGGAAGACCCGGAAGCGGAAACAATGACCATTGTGCAGGCTGTCTTTTCACAGCCGGACAGAGTACAGGAACAGATTAACGAATTACAGAACGCTGTTGTTGAACTTGCAAATCTTATTGCAGAGGGGTGATAAAATGGTTGCTATTTATGTACGCCTGATTAAAGCGGGGAAAATGAAAATTGAAGACGTGCCCGCGCGTTGGTATGACGAAGTGCGCCGAATCATTGGATACTAACCGGAAACAGGGGGGCCTAATTCCATTGAACAGTACAATTGTAGTTGCTTTGGTGTCTGCCGGTGCTTCTTTGCTTGTTTGCCTCATTAACAACTATTTTCAGCGGATTGATTCAGAAAAGAGGCACGAAGCGAACATAATGCTGATTTCATACAGATTGGAGCAGTTAGAAAAGAAGGTAGACTTGCATAACAGCGTCATTGACAGAACCTATGCTTTGGAAAAGCGGGCAGACGTGACGGATGAACAGATAAAAGTAGCTAATCACCGCATTGAAGATTTAGAAAAGTTTGGAGATGATCGCAAATGAAACAGATTGATTGGAAGCGCAAGTTAACAAGCCGGAAATTTTGGGTTTCCATTGCCTCTTTTGTTAGCATGATGTTTTTAGCGTGTGGCGGTGCAGAGTCCCAGGCTAATCAGATCACGGCGTTAATCATGGCCGGTGCTACCGTTATAGGCTATACAATCGGCGAAGGTTTGGCGGATGCCGGAAATTCGGACAATGATAATAATTATTAGTGGTTTGTTGATCTGTTGCGTGTTTTTTCTGGTGATAGACCTGATAACACTCTATCGCTTACATGAGGAATACAAAAATGAGCAATGAAGACTTTATAACCAACATAGCGTATTACGTCCAGAAGTACGCGCCGCAATATGATATCCGGGTTCATAGTCCTATCATAGCGCAAGCCATACTTGAAAGTGCCTGGGGCCGGTCAACACTGGCAAGCAAATATCATAATTATTTTGGTTTGAAGTGCGGCACCGGTTGGACTGGCAAAAGCGTCAACATGAAAACACAAGAAGAATACACCCCCGGAACCATGACAACTATTAATGATTTCTTCCGGGTGTATGATTCAATGGAACAGGGCGTTAAAGGCTACTTTGAATTTATCCAATACAGCAGATACAGAAACCTTAAAGGCGTTACAAGCCCGAAAGAGTACCTTGAGCGGATCCGTGCGGACGGTTACGCCACCGCCTCTAATTATGTTTCGGCCTGTATGAACGTAATTAATCAGTACGGCTTGATTAAATACGACAAGACAGCCGCCACAAAGCCGTCAGAAGCCGCGGAGACGCCCGCAAGCGTTCCAACCTATCAATTTAGCGTTGGCGAAGTTAAGTTGAATTCTAGGGGCAAATCAGCGGCCTTAATGCAGAAATGCTTGAATGGTTTGGGGTATACGGCACCAGGCGGACAGCCGCTAGTGATTGACGGCGATGCCGGCCCGGCTACAATTTACGCTTTAAAAACATTTCAGAGCAAAGCGGGCCTTGAAGCTGATGGTGTATGCGGCTTGAAATCGTGGAAGATCTTGCTTGACGTTTGACCCACAAATTATATAATTAAAAACGTAAAAGCACGTAAAAGCACGTGAGTTACTAGACACACACTAGACACAAAAAACGCGGAAACACGCTATTTTAAAGGCTTTTGCTATATGGCATTCTTATAATCACCCCAAAACCCGAACGCCCGCAACTATGCGGTTTTCCCTTAAAAAAGCCTGTATTTATGCGGTTTCCAAAGGTTTTAAAAGATGGTAAAAGAACGTGAAAGATAGTTAATAAACGTGATTTACTAGACACAAATAGACACAAATAGACACAATAAAAAAGGCGTCCTTAATTGGGCGCCTCTATTTTTATTTTTTCAATTTCTGTACGCAATTCTTCCAATGTGCGATGACCGTATACGCTGTTAGTAATGTCCGCCCCGAAAGAGTGGCCTAACATGCGTTTTCTGTCTGCTTCCTTTACGCCGTACTTTTCGCACAAAACAGAAAAGGTGTGTCGCGTGTCGTGTGGTGTGTGTTCCGGGATAGTCTTGTAAACTCTGTATGTTAATTTGTTGATGTTTTCAACGAACAGGGGGCCGTTTGCGTCCAATACCTTTTGAACAAGCGGAAAAATAGCGGAGTGAATCGGCACAATTCTGTTTTTGCTGGACTTGGTTTTTACGCCGCCTTTAAAATACTTTTCGTCAAGGTTAACTTCCATTTTTTGGTATGCGCTTTTTCTGAAACCAGAATAACACATGATAAGGACAACGGCCGCGTCAATGTCTTCTGATTTCCACCATCTGTCCCACAATTCCATTAGTTCTTGATCTGATAGCGGTATACCGTGCTTTTCTTCCTTGGTGGCAGCAGGGCGGACAAGATAGGCCGCGGCGTTTTGAGTGCAGAACTGCCGGGGGTATGCAAAGCGGTATAACTCTTTAACAAGGCTAACCATATTGTAAATGATCGCGTCCCCGGCCTCAAAGTTGTTTACAAACGCTTGCATTTCATCCAGCTTGATGCTGTCTAATGTTCTGCCGTGGAACGGCTGCCAGCGCTTAAACGCCTGCCTGGTTGCGTCCTTGGATGATTCCGAAAGCTGTTTTGCGGCGTGTGGGCCATACTTCCAATCATAAAACCGCTTATATACATCTTCAAATGTTAGAGCGTTTGTTGTTGGCGATTGGGTGGCAAGTGCATAATCACGCAAGACACGTTTACAAAAATCACCCAGGTCAAGCGCCGCCTTTTCCGTTTCCTTCTGTATTGTCAATTCAAGGCCCGGTTTGTATGTTCCGGCGTGATATGCTGTCAGGACGGCGAAACCTGTATACCAATCAGGGACATAACAAAGCGCTTTAGGCCGTATATAATGGCCCTGTTCGTTTCGTTCCTTCGCTGGTGGATGCACGGCAAAAGGTAAAGACCGTTTACCGCCTAACCGCCTAATGGATCCATACCCTGATGGAAGTTTAGGGAACTTTTGACGTTTGGCCATGTTATCACCTTTACTTTCAAATTTGGCGGCTATAAAATGTATGTAGCTGTGAAATTGATTTGTTCCCTTCAATATTTCGAATCATTTCATGACTGCTTCCTTTCACCGTCCCGCTGTCCCATTGCCTGCAGCGGGGCGGGCTTTTTTTATTTGTGCGCCTCTTTTTCTATCAGATCGGCACCACAGGCAGCCGTTATATCATCATTTTCAAGGTGGCGCCGTTCGTGTTCAAAGCATTCTTTTTGCGTTTCCCTGTTTAGTCTGCTGTTAATCAAAATGGTGCCGTAGCCGGTCGGATCTTCCGCAACCAGGCTTTTTATTTTGCCCGGCATGTCCTGTAAAATAACACGGTAGTCTTTCATAGAATCACCTTCTTTCATTTGATAATTCCATGATAATCATTTAGGTGTCGAAAAATCCCGACAGCTAACGGCCGTTTAACTTGTCTATCATGTCTTTAACAAATTGGATATCTTCCTTTTTGACCGTCCTACTAGCATCAAACAATACTTTGTAATCTGGATTTTCAAAGAGGAATTGTGCTAATTCCCGCGCATCGTCATTTATATAATAGGGTTCCGTGTCTTCGGTTTCGCCGTTCATTAAGTATTCAAGGGTTACGCCGAAATAATCCGCGATCATCTTTACTTTTTTAGCGTTTGGTGTGCTTTGGTCTAGCTTGCTAAAGTAACCCTTCGCGAATCCTAAATCTGATTCAGCTTTTGCCATGGAAACGCCGCGTTTCTTGCACAATTCTTTTATTCGTTCTTTCATCGTTGCCACCTCTTGAAGTTCTGAAAAAATCGCAACAAAAAGTATTGACACCGCTGAAAATAATGCTATAATCAAATCATGAGTGCTGAAAAAATCGCAAAATCACAACGGTGCCAACTGAAAATATATATATGTATCTGGTAAATGCATTATAGAATATTTTCAGCCATTTGTAAATGATAATTGCCTCTTTTTCAGTGCATCAAATAACGGAAGGGGGTTAATGGATGTCGATGATTTACACAAACATCAAGCGCGAAGCGGGCAAAAAGAATATGTCTATTAGGCACATCGAACAGACTGCCGGTTTAAGCAATGGCAGCGTTGCAAAATGGAATGTTGTAAGCCCGTCAGTTGAGAACTTGAAAAAAGTTGCTGACCTGCTGGGTGTAAAAATCGAAAAACTGTTGACGGACAGCTAACAAACGAAAGGAAGAAAAGGGAAATGTCAAAAATTCAGTTTCTTAAATACGATAACGGCCGCTGGAGATGGAAAATTAACGGCGTCAGATATGCCACAAACTTTAACGGCAACGGAATTTTTAAAGAAGATGAATACGGTTTTTTTACAGATCAGATAGTTGGCACTTGTGATTTTGCGGCATGTAAAACAGATTCAGGGATGCGCCGGAAGTTAAAGGCGTGGTTTCCTGACCTTGACGATTAAGTGCGGTGATTGTTTGCGCCTGTTAATGTCTGTCAAAGAAGTAGCCGCGGCGTTAGGGGTAGCGCCGGAAACAGTCAGATTGAATCTTGATAAGGGTATATGGACGTTCGGCCGGTCATACATAAAAGAAGGGCATAGTTATAAAACGTATGAGATCCAGCGCGCCGCGTTTGAAAGGTTTTGTAAAGGGGAATGAAATGATTAAGAAGGTAAGGAAACGTAACAGAAGGAAAAGCTTTGTGATGTCAAGGAAGTTTGCGGCCCTGCTGATTGGACTTTTTGCCGGTGTGGCAATGGGCGAGTTCGGTTACATGTGTTTGCTTGGTGCAAAAATGTCTATTATTTTTGGCGCCGGTTTCGGTTACATGTTGTTCAATTTTTACTTGGGAGTTATGCAAGACCTTGAAGAAGAACGCCGCCGCCGCACAACTTACAGGGCTGTTAGATACGAAAGGAGAACAAATGAAAGAAGCAGTTATAACCATAACACTAGGAGAGCATAAAAAGATGTTTTATTTCTCTGCCGAAGCATTTCGCGATCCCATCCGCGAACCTATGGACGTGCTTAACCTGTTATACAACGCCGGAACGGTTTTTAACGATGAAGATGATCTTTTTGAGTTATCAATTGCACCCAACCAGGTCACAATGAAGGCGCCGCTATGATTGATAACTACGATTTATACAGGATGCATGAAGCAGAACAGGAAAGGAAAGAAAAGCGTTTACCAGTGTGCTGTTTGTGTGACAACCACATTTATCAAGACAGCGCCGTTTATATGTATGGCGAATGGTACTGTGATGATTGTTTAAGGGAAAATAGAAAGGAGATAGAGGACTAATGGCAATTCCTGTATTGATAATTGGCCGGTCGGGTTCCGGCAAAACATACAGCTTAAAGAATTTCAAGCCTGATGAAGTGGGAATTATCAGCGTTGAAAAAGGGCGGTTGCCTTTCAGATCAGATATAAAGGCGGTCAAGGTTCCGAAAGAATATGATTCATCTGCCATTAAAAGCATTATCGAAGCTATGGGCGGACAGTACACCGGCGGAAATGTGAGCGATTACAGGCAGTTAAACGCGGCTAAATACGGATGGATCACAAGAAGCATTATAAAAGCTAACCGCAAAGCAATTGTTATTGATGATTCACAGTATTTACTTGTTAACGAATTGTTCGACAGGGCGGCAGAAAAATCCTATGAGAAATTTACAAACATGGCTGCCAACTTCCGAAACTTGATACATGCAGTTAACGAAATGGAAGAAGAAGACAAGATTGTTTACTTCTTGCACCATTCGGAAACAGACACGGACGGCCGGGAAAAGGTCAAGACAATTGGAAAGATGTTAGACGAAAAACTAACAATAGAAGGATGTTTCGATATTGTCCTTTATTGTCAGGATCATAAGTTCATGACGCAGGGCAACGGGCAAAGCACCGCCAAAAGCCCGGAGGGCATGTTTGATTTAGAAATCCCGAACGATTTAAAAGCGGTCGACACCGCAATCAGAGAATATTACGGGCTGACAAATGGATAAGTACATATATGCATTATACCCGCTTGATAAACCCGGCAATGCTACAGCCGTTTACATTGGCTGTTCAATGGATCCGGCGAAGAGGGTAAAAGAACATTTGTACAACAAAACGCCGTCCTGCGGTTCTGTTAACCTTTCAAAGCTAATGCGTGAACACGGCTATGCTTATCAGGTGTTAGACACTGTAAAAGAATCTGAAGCTTATATTGAATATGACTATATAGATTTTTTCTTGAAACTAACAAACATCGAAGTATTAAACACGAAAATTGGAAACCATGCAGATTACAGAAGGGTGATATTGCGCATGGTGAGCCAATTTGAATTTAGAGGTGAAAGATATGATTAAAAAATTTGGCGATTACGAAAGCACCCAGGCATACGGCCAGTTTAAAACACTGCCGCGTGGTGGCTACATCATGAAGATTTACGGCGTTGAGACCGGATCCAGCCAGTATGGAGACTATTTGAAAATCAGTATGGATGTAGAAGACACCGGCAGCGAATTCTACCACTATTACGCAAAGGATTACAAAGCACAGAAGAATGAGGACAAGAAATGGCGGTGCAACTACCTTGTAAACATTCCGCTTGACGATGGATCAGAACAGGACGGCTGGACAAAGCGCAAATTCAAGACCTTTACCAACGCATTGGAAGACAGCAACGCCGGTTATCATTTTGACTGGGACGAACAGAAATTCAAGGGCAAGCTAATCGGCGGCCTGTTTAATGAGCGTGAATACATCGGATCAGATGGAGAGCCGCGCCGGGCTGTCAACTTCGCGGCCGTGTGCAGCGTGGAAGACATCAAAACCGGCAACTTTACAATCCCGAAAGACAAACTGTTATCAAGGCCCGCAACAACTGATGATGGTTTTATGTCGATCCCGGACGGCGCGGACGAAGAATTGCCGTTTAAGTAATGGACGTTTGGGACATCAAAGAAACTTTAAAGAGTTTCCGAATCTTGATTGATACCCGCGAACAGGACACCGCAAGGGCGCGTAAACGCTATGCAAGCATGGGCGCGCCTTATGAGCGGGCAACGTTAAGTTATGGTGATTATACATACAATGCGGTTTTGCCGGATGGCAGGCCGATCTATAACACCAGTGAAACCATAAAAGCAAAGGCCGTTATAGAACGCAAATACGCCCTGGATGAACTGGCCCAATGCTTCACGCGTGGCCGTGATCGCTTTGAGCGGGAATTCACACGAGCCAGGGACAACGGCTGCAGAATTTATTTACTGGTGGAAAATGCCAGTTGGGAAAATCTCATTAATGGGAAATACCGGACAAGATTTAACGCTAATGCTTTTACGGCTTCGCAAATTGCTTGGATGGTACGTTTTAACATGAACGTGATTTATTGCAAGGAAGAAACCAGCGGGCGATTAATCAAGGAAATTCTTTACAGGGATTTAAAAGAACGTTTGGAGCGTGGCGAATTTGGATAAAAACAACTTTGTGTTCTACACTGATTATTTTGAACAATTGGAAATGCTCACGCTTGAACAGCGGGGCGCATTAATTACCGCCCTGATGCAGTACCAGCGCGGTGATCCGGTGCTAGAAATGGACAACGTTACAAAAATGGCCTACATGTTTATTTCTGCCGACATCCGCCGGAACAACGAAAAGTATCAGACGGTTATTGAAAAGCGAAGGGCAGCAGGCCGGAAAGGTGGCAAGCAAAGTCAAGCAAATCAAGCAAATGCTTATTTTGCTTTAGCAAATCAAGCAAATGATTCTTTTGCTTCAAGCAAACAAGCAAATCAAGCAAATGCTAGGGATAATGTAAATGTAAATGTAAATGTAAATGATAATGATAATGATAAGGATAATGTTAGTGTGTATGTAAATGATAATGATAATGTAGCCGGTTCCCCGGCGCCAGAACAGACAGACACACACACGCCTGATTCCATCATTCCAACAAAAGAACAAATCAAACAATACGTTGTTGCGAACAATTACAAAATGGATCCTGATAAGTTTTTCGGTTATTACCAAATGCGTAACTGGCAGTTATCCGGCGGCCAACCAATGACCGATTGGAAAGCAGCAGTTGATTACTGGGAGAGCAACGAAAAGGGGCCGCCACCAGGGGCGAACAGCAAGAACCGTTTTGATAACTTTGAGGGCCGTAAATATGACTATGCGGAACTTGAAAGAAAACTATTGGGTTTTGGGTGATGGTTATGTTGTTGGAAGAATTTCTTGAAGAATTGCCGCCGGGCTGCCCGGTTAAGGTGGGAGCCAAAGACGGAAGCAGTTACATTTATACCGGCGTTGTTGATGATCTGGACTTGAAAGAATTGAATCTTGTTTGCGAGACGGCAACCAATAACGCGTATTTGGCTATCAAAAAGCGGTACAAAGACGAACTGCACCGGCTAAAGCCGAACTTGAAAAAGGTTTTGATGGCACAAATCAAGGCGGCGGGCGGCGGCAAACTGACAGTAAAACGGGGCGCCGCAAAAACTACCGATGCTAAAGCGCTGGCCAGTGCGGGACGGGCTTACAACCTTTTGATTGATTGTAAATGCCATTTGGATGCTTATAAACCACTTGCAAGCCGTGAAGTGCTGGACGTGTTCCGCGGTTATGAGTGCGGGCATCCTACAGTTATCATGATTAATGGCTTTGAGGTTGGCAAATACTGGCTGATTTCCGAAGCTGGCGGCGCGGATCCAGACGAACAGGGAGAGTTTGACGAATGGGACGAAGGGAACGGCGGGCCGCTTTAAAGGCCCAACAGATTGAAAACAAGGCTAATCAGTTATGGAACGAACGCCGGAAGCACTACGGGGAAAAGGCAGTTCTTGACGAAGCTTTGGAAGAAACAGTAACCGCAGTTAGTTATCAGGTTTCCGGTGAACTATATACACTGTTTGCTTTGGTTTTAAGGCAAGCGCCGTATAGATGGCAGCCGGATAAAATCATGAGGTTGTTTAACCGGGTGCAAAGCGGTATCAAGATGTTGGAAAACAAGGAATATACCGTTGACCAACTCAAAGAGGACGCGGAAGCCTGGGGCTTTAAAGTGCGGTATTCAGTTGTTAAAGGTAGCAGGAAATATATTTCTGATATACACGCATTCGAAGAGGAAGTTGAACCCGATGAAAAAGACAATGGCACAGAACAAAGTTAACAAGTTTCGGAAAGAAAAGAATCTTGAAGCAATGGCCTTTTATACATCCAGATACGGCATGAAGGAAAAGGTTAAGCAGTATGTGAACCAGTTTGTGAAGCCAAAGAAAGAAGGGGCAGAAGAGGATGAAAACGGGAGTGAGCAGAGTTTATGAGGATCGGCCAGCATATGCTGATCTTGACAGCCCGGAAAAGTTTCAAGCCATCGTTGGAATTATAATGAGGAGGTTAAGAGAGTATCCAAACGCCATCTGTTCATATTCCGGAGGGGCAGACAGCGATATTATGATTGACCTGATAGAAACGGCCAGAAAAATAGCGCCGTCGCTGCCACCGGTGACATACGTGTTTTTTAATACCGGGTTGGAAATGAAGGCTACTAAAGACCATGTAAAAGAAGTGGCTGAAAAGTACGGAGTTGAAATACATGAATATCGTCCTAAAGTAAACATTGTGCAGGCAACGAGGCAGCATGGAGTACCGTTTGTTTCAAAAATAATGTCAGGCGGTTTGTCTGAGTGGCAGAAGAAGGGCATCCCTCTGTCAATTGCCGATGAATATGATCAGGCAAAAGACAAAGCAGCAAAGCGGCAAGAACTGAGGGAACGCTATCCGAAATGTGAATCAGTGATAAATTTTCTCTGCTGTTGCAATGCTGCAGGTGAACCGAGACCAAACATTCAGCTTGTGATTAACAGTTCAAAGTACATGAGGGATTTTATAGCGGAGTATCCACCTGACTTCAAAATCAGTGCTAAGTGCTGTGACTATTGCAAAAAGCAGGTTGCTCACAGAGTTCAAAAAGGCTTTGAGATGGTAATCACGGGTGAGCGCAGAGACGAGGGCGGCATGAGATCCGTACCGCGAAAGGATAATACAACCTTGTGTTTCACGGAGACGGCAAGCGGCCAGTATAGACTAAGACCGCTGTTCTATGTTAGCGACAAGGATAAAGCGTGGTACAAAGAACGGTTTGGTATTAAATATTCTGACGCATATGAAGTGTACGGTCTTAAGAGGACGGGGTGTTGCGGATGCCCAATATCTTACAGAGCGGTTGATGATCTGGAGCTGATCGGTAGGTATGAGCCTAATGTAGCAAAAGCAGCGTGGAATATCTTCGGAGACAGTTACAGATATAGAGCGAAGTATAACAAGTATAAAAAAGAACGAATGGAAAGAGAGAAAGCCGAAGAAGGACAAATAGAAGGACAGACAAACATCTATGATTTCATATCAGCATAAGGAAGGTGACACCGATGCCTGACACCATAAACCACCCGCCGCACTACACCAGCGGCAAAATTGAAGTAATAGATTTTATTGAAGACCAACACTTAGGTTACCACTTAGGCAACGTCATTAAGTACGTGTGCCGGGCAGGCAAAAAAGACCCGGAAAAGGAAATAGAAGACTTGAAGAAAGCTGAATGGTACTTGGTGCGATACATTGGAATTTTGTTAGGGGGTGAACAGAATGACCATTGAAACAATGAGGGAACATAGCGGTTATAGGGATGTTATGGCAAACGGGGTATTAACGGCGGTACGCGAGATTTTAGACAGGCCCGAAACCATAGATATGAAGGTGGCAGAAATCCGTAACGCTATAGATGCATATGACAGCTTTTTTCAGACAGGGAGGACGGTTTTGTGACCGATAAACGCACGGAAAAACGCACGGAAACGCACGCGTGCGATTATATCAGTATACTGTCGGAATTGCGTAGCCAGTACAACTGTTTTGATGAAGCCGAACAGCCTTACTATCGTACGCTGTCCGAAGCGATCAAGGTATTATCCATACAGCCTGATGTTCCCGACATTTATGCCGGTAACATTGAAAACAAAACAGGGGCAGACGTCCAGAAAATGCAAGACCTTGAGCAGGCAGAGATCCAGAAGGCTTACGAACTTGGTAAGCTGGATGCGATGGATGAAATGCTACATTGGATTCCGTGCAGTGAGAGGTTGCCAGAACATAGTGAACGCTATCTCGTATCTGTTCTTGATGGCATAGACCGCAGAACAACCGTTGCGCCGTATCTTCCACGGAGTAGGACGTGGTCACTGACAGGTCGCATGGCCTATTGGAAGGTAATTGCCTGGATGCCACTACCAGAACCATATCAGGAAGGGCGGGCGGACAAATGTTAAAAGGTATTTTCGTTGGTATCGGCATGTGGCTTTTGTTTAATGCGCTGGTGCTTGTAAAAATCTATTACGATTGGAGATTTAAAAAATGATTATCAATACCACGGAAGGAAATAATCTAAAGTCGTTAGACATTGCGGAACACTACACATTGACCGACGAACTGTTTCAGCTTATCGAAGAAACAGCGGAGTTAATCGTTGCGGTGTGCCATGACCGCCGGAAGAATGCGGACGGCGTGAAGGATTATATTACACGGTTTAACCTGCTTGAAGAAACGGCAGACACTCTTGTGATGTTGGAGCGTGTCGGATCACTGCTTGATTTGCCCGTGGGGAACATCGAATCTTTACGCGATGCAAAACTTGATAGGGAGTTGAAACGCATTGAAACCAAAAAAGAAAAGTAGACGGCACTACGTTAAACCGCCAGTAACACTTAATGACGGCCGGCGGATAACGGAAGGAACAATAGACAGAATCAGGGTGGGCTTTCACTTAGGCCAGATATTAAAAATGGTTGTTCCTGATTGGAAAGACCACGGGGACAAGGTGGAACTGGTGACCGTGTCGGGCATATACAAACACCATGTTGTCATACAGCGGAAAGCTGGATACATGGAGTCATACAGATACATTGACGCGGTACCCTTGATTTTGGACTGGTATTGACGGATAATATTAATAGGCGCCGGGGGTGTTGTCTGTGAATCTCCTGTTCATATAGTTGTTGTTCCTCATTTCAAAAAATAGTGCTGCTGACCCGGCGCCGCTAAATGGTGATTGAATGACAGCAAAACAATACTTAAATAGAATCCGCGACCTTGACGGACAAATTAACCGCCTGGAACGGCAACGGCAAGATTTGCGCGCAATGCTGTTCAATACATCCAGCCCGGCGAACATGGGCGAAAGTGTACAGACATCCACAACGGAAAGTAAATGGTTCGCGCTGATCGCAAAGGTGGATGAACTAGAGCGGGACATGGTGAAAGAAATCGACCACCTGATTGACTTGAAGGAAGCGGCCGCGGGCAAAATAGAAAAGATATCTTTAACAGATAAACAGACGGAACGAAATGTTAAAGAAGTTTTGTTCCGCTACTATATCCGTTGTGAATCCTTCGAACAGATCGCCGTGGAAATGTCATATACCTATAGATGGATCTGTATGCTACACGGAAAAGGTTTGGTAGCGTTTGACGAATATTTAAAGAGTTCCGCACAGTTCACTAAAAATCAATTATAATGGTATTGTCCAAAGATTAAACAAGGCACTGCACCAGATGGCGCGGTGCTTTTCTATTGCTAAAAGTTATGAAAGAATACGCCGCAACATTCTATAATTCGCAAGCTTGGAAGCGCTGCCGGCAGGCATACAGGAAGCAGGCGCGCGGACTTTGCGAACGATGTTTAACGAAAGGAATATATCGGCCGGGTGAGATCGTCCACCACATCAAACATATTACGCCGGAAAATATAACGGATCCTGCTGTCACGTTAAACCCTGACAACTTGCAATTGCTCTGCCGTGACTGCCACGCAGAAATTCACCAACAAAAAACTAACCGGCGTTATAAACTTGATGAACTTGGGCGCGTGGTCTTCTTGCTGTTGTAATCGATGCCGCCGGAGGCGTATCCAACCGACACCTTGGAAACGGGAACGATGGTAACGCCCGCCTCGGTGCTAATGGG
>JAZQHA010000150.1:0-2668 GCA_045540315.1 Acutalibacteraceae bacterium
CCACACCGGTTTCCTGGAGGCCGGCATCCCCGCCTGTGAGGCTGTTGACAAAGCCCTGGAAAAGAGCGTTGAAAAAATCCTCGAACTCGGTGGCTGCTGCCTCATCTGCGCTGACCACGGCAACTGCGAGAACATGCTCAACCCCGATGGCTCCCCCAACACCGCACACACCACCAACTTGGTGGACCTCATCTACTGTGGCCCGGATCAAGACCAAGTCAAGATGAGCGACGGTATTCTGGCAGACATCTCCCCCACCCTGCTCAGCCTGCTCGGCATCGCCCAGCCCGCTGAAATGACCGGCCACAGCCTCGTCTCCAAATAATTTAGGGTAAAATCTCCCCCTTTCAGGCGCAAATCGGCCCTCAAAAGCCCATTTGCGCCTCCTTTTTACAAAAAAATTACAAATTTTTCACATTTTTACAAAATAAAGCTTGCATTCATCTCCAAAACCTGCTACTATTGCAGCGCACCCAGTGCAAAGCACGAGTAGCTCAGTGGTAGAGCGGCTGTCTTACACACAGTTGGTCAGGAGTTCGAATCTCTTCTCGTGTATTCACCGAGCCTGCTTTCCGACACAATTTGGAAAGCAGGTTTTTTAGTTTATCGCCCTATATTTCTTGGGGCAAGCCCAAAAACTCCACAATATTAGACGAAGAACCAAGAATCCTCAACTTTCATAAAGTGCATTTTTTTCACTCTATTGTTCTTTTTTGCACATGACAACAAAAAAAGAGCAAAAAAACATATTGACATTTATCAAACATTGCCATCCCATAGAGGCACGATAACGAGCCTCTATGGCGCATGATTGCTGGATGTATGGATGATTTTCTTTGAAAAAAGGTTTCATTGCCATCCCATAAAATCGAACAGGGAAACCAGCCGTCCGGCAAATAAAAATACCAGATGACAAAAATGGTGTTTTGGAATTGCCTGGTTACAACTCATAATCGGGGTGTGAAAAAACAAAACCAAAACACCACGGAGAGACTAACAGTATTGGGGCAGTTTTGCAAGCTTATTCCGAAATATAGCCTTGCGAGTGTGTGCGCAGAACTGAACAAAGAAGGAATCCAGATTGCAGCCCGGGCGTTCAGTATATGGAGTCATATCGTCAGTATGATTTATTGCCACATGGCTCATTGTATCAGTCTTAATGATATATGCGATGGTTTGCAGAACTTTAAAGGTAATCTTAACGATATCCGGAATGCAACCGCACCACATCGCAACACTTTGTCACACGCTAATCGTACACGGGATATCGCGCTGATTAAGAAGCTTTTCTGGAAAACTGTCGAGCATTACCAGCAGACGCATCCGAAGTTTTTCACTCAGGGAGGGAGAAGTTATTTCAGGCTGCCACGGCGCTTCAAGCGGGCCATCAGGGCTATTGATTCCACGACGATTGAATTGATAGCCAAATGCATGGACTGGGCTAAACACAGGAAACACAAAGCCGCTGCAAAAGTACATGTTGCCCTCGACTTGATCTCTTTCATACCCATACGCGTGGTTACGGATTCGGCAAATCATCATGATGGCAGTTACATGAGTGAGTTGTGCGGAAACATGAAGTCCGGAGACATAGCAGTGATGGACAGGGCATATGTGGATTATCTGCAACTGAACACTTTGACTGAACAAGGGGTATTCTGGGTAACCAGAAGCAAGTCCAATATGAAAGTCAAGGTCATCAAGCAGCTCAATAAAGGAAAGCAAAACGCCCCCGTGGATGGTAAGCCCCCCCATTACCCAATCATATTAAAAGATGAGGAAGTGGAGCTTACAGGGAGAAAAAGCCATAAACGTTACCCTCGAAGCTTCAGACATGTCTCAGCTAAAGTTCTGGATAGCAATGGCAAGGAAATAACCGTCAGTTTCCTGAGCAATAATGTGGACTGGGCTGCCTCCAGCATATGTGACTTGTATCGCTGCCGATGGGGCATCGAGACTTTCTTCAAGGAAATCAAGCAAACGCTTCAGATACGCACCTTTGTAGGCTTTAGCCGGAATGCCATAGAATGGCAGATATGGAGTGCTCTGCTGACATACCTGCTGATGCGCATCATGGCCTTCCTGAGTGAATGGAAGCGAGATTTCAAACACTTTTTCACATTGATGAAAGGAGCCCTTTGGGCGAAACGCACAGTAAGAGTCATCGTCTCTAGATATGGGACAGCAGGAGAATCTCCACCGGAGGGGCTCGACCAGTTGCCCCCTGATTTGCCGGGGATCAACTGGGCTACGGTTTTATGATATGGGACAGCAGCGTCCGCAAAAGCAATCAGATGGGCATAGTTCCTAAACCTTTTTTCAAATAAAATCCCCCATAACTCCAGTAATCATGCACTACAGAGGCGTAACCTTATGCCCCTGTGGGATGGTAATGATTTTGACTCGCTATAGCTACCACCTCGCGCGTGGGCGGTGTGCGTACGAGCTGGTGCGGGTATATCTCTTTTTAAATGAGATATGCTGTTTTTATATTTATAATCAGTAATTAAGATGCGTCACCGCATCCAATAATACAGTGCAAAAAAACAGTTCGCACTACGTAACTCAAAATAAATGATAGTTTTATAAAATATTTGCTGGACATCTCATTTAAAAAGAGATACGCTGTTCGTGCGCGGGTGTCAAACTTCAGCGTACGAAAAGTGCG
>JAZQHA010000151.1:0-1796 GCA_045540315.1 Acutalibacteraceae bacterium
ACGGCCTTATGAGGCAGGTTCAGCGAATCGGCAAACAGACACCACCTTCTGTGCGAGAGGTAGAAGGATTGGCTTTTTCCTCCCAGTCGCATGGCCATT
Organism: Acutalibacteraceae bacterium; assembly: GCA_045540315.1. Lineage (GTDB taxonomy): Bacteria > Bacillota > Clostridia > Oscillospirales > Acutalibacteraceae > CAG-557. The sequence continues at coordinate 100 of JAZQHA010000151.1, forward strand.
CTGCGAAGTAACCTGTTACCATAGTATGTGGTCGTAAGCAAATCGTAGAATGGAGCAAGCTTTACCCCTTTGCCTTCACGCAGCATGGAAAGATTCTTGGCATGAGCATCATTGTTGCCTATACAAACATTGGATATTGCCCATTTTACCAGTAGAGCCAAATCCACAGCCGGTTGCATGGAGTGACGCCTGATGAGCTTGGCGCAATCTGCAAAAGACGGCCCACCATCACGTTCGTATTTAATTTCTGAAAGCAATGCTGACATCTGGCAGAAATCTTCCTGAGGAATACGCTCGGGATGAAAGTCATCGCCTTGTCGGTCGTATCGTTCAATATGCAGTACACTGGTTCCATCCAACCGAAGAATGGAACTTTTAACGACCGGTAGTCCGATTTCTCTGCCCAGTTCCAAACAAAAATGCTCGTTTTCAACAGTGAGGGCAAAACCCGGTATAGGCAATTTCAAAATGCAATTACTGGAAGCCCCCTGTATAGGGAGGTAATAGATTCCATTTTTGTGAAACAGCGGTAACTTGTTTTGAGCTCCTGCCAGAGAGAGACTTGTTCTCCTTTCGCTCGACCCCATCGGGTATACCGGCAATTCATGGAGCAGTTGGTTCAGCCTATCCTTCGTCAGCTCTTCATACGAGCCGTTGTTGCCCGGACCTCCTATACTGAAAGCCCCGGCACAATCTCGCCCTATGTGTCGCAACAATCCGAACACATTGGTCTCATCTGTGCCAATCCTGCGAGCTAATGTGCGACGTATAAGCCCCTCCGGTAAGATGTTTTCAAAAAACGTTCTTACCTCCGGCCCATTATGCTTCTGTTGAATGCGAGGTAATGTTACAGATATATCGAAGCCGAAGCGCTGCCAGCTCTCGCTGTACTCCAATTCCGGGAACCCGTGAGAATCAAAACTTACGTTAGCAACAAGTTTTGACTCATAGTATATGGGGAGCGTATTCATGATTCACTTTCCTCTCTACCTCTTATATCCACAGTTAATCCCAGAAGCGACAGTAGCCGGAGAATAATAGCAACACTAACACCTCGTTTTCCTCGTTCCAGCTCGCCCAGTAAACGTGGACTACATGGCACCATCATCGAGAGCTCCGCGATAGTTAGCCCTTGCTTCCTGCGCCGCTCCCGAATGATAACTCCTAATTCTGATTCAGTTGTAATATTCATATTCCCTTTTGGGATTATTATAGGCAATCTGGACTAAAATGCAAGATTATATTCCCAATTGGGAAGATTTTATCCCCAAAAACAGCGTAAATACACAAATATTCCCAAAAGGGAATAAAAGCATGTGAATAGAAAAAACAAAACGCAAGAGAGCGGGTCATGCTTCTTACGTTTTGTTTATAAGGGCACCTCACCGACTCATTTCTGACCAGGCAGCCCCGATTATGATGTCAACTTATCGAGTTTCTTCTCATCCGGCTTTTCCCAAGTTCCCATAGTTTGTACTGTTCGAGAATATCGGATTCTTAAGTCCCCGGGCTTTAATAATATCAACGGGCTTGAATGAGAACGATTCCTTTATTTGCTCTGCTAATTCGTACCCGGACGTGATAGATATGAAAGAAGCATGTAAGTGTCCATACTTGATGGCACTTATCAAAAGGCAAAAAAAGTCCCGCCCATCGGTGCAGAACCTAGGGCGGGTGCGCAATGCGGGGCTTGGTTA
>JAZQHA010000152.1:0-3718 GCA_045540315.1 Acutalibacteraceae bacterium
TTGGACAAGCATTTAGAAGAACAAAATTTACTGGGCTGGATTGAACTAATTGAGAATCAAAAACTATATAAGGCAGTGAAAAGTCTATCTGTCGAAGACCAGACTTTTATCAGCTACATAGTTAAAGAGTGCAAGACCCAAAGTGAAATCTCTTATTTTTACAATTTAAGTCAATCTCAAGTTTGCTGTAGATTCAACAAGATTTTGCGAATCTTAAAGAGCAATATATCAAATAGGTAGAAATATTTTTGTCGACAATTTTTTCAAATAAAAAAACACTTCAAAAGACTCTTTATATATATGGAGATATAATTTCCTATTTCTCTATCTGAAACTTGAAAATCGAATATTAATATCTCAGCAACATTTAAAGATACTCCTGCCTAGCCACAGCTCGAGCATATAAGGGGCCCCCAGGAAGTCGTGAGACTTTTTTGGGGAGAGGAGGAGCTATGAAGCGAATAAGCCTTGTTGTTTGCGGCAAGGCACTCATAGCGTAATCTGCTCCGACGATGTCTCAAGCAATGGGGGTAGCCTCGCGATAACTTCGAGGACGTGCCATGCCCCCCAAAAAAACTTTCAGTTTTTCGGGACCCCGGATTCGTGTGCCACCATTTTGGTGGGCTTAGATATTGAAAAAAATTTATCCGTGGGCAAAAAAATTTCGTCTTTAGAAATTGCTTTGTGCGCGACTAGTCCTGCGGGGTCACCCGCTTTTAGAGCAAGGCAAAACATTAAAGGAAAAAATCGGTGCGCGACCGCACACGACAAGTCGCGACTAAAGATTTTTTCTTGTTTTAGAAACTGTTTGCTCGCGTCAAAGAAAAAGCTATACGCTAATTTGGGCAAGCCAAACAAATATAGTATAATAATATTGTAAACATTGTTTTTGGCTGTTCACGAAAGGAGAAAAGCAAATTGAAACAGTCAAAAAAATCAAACAATAACTTATATGATGAAAAAATAACAGCGTTATATTTAAGGTTATCGCGAGACGATGATTTAGAAGGTGAGAGCAACAGTACTTCTAACCAGCGAACGCTCTTAACGAGTTTTGCAAAGAAAAATGGCTTTAGAAACACGAAAGTCTTTATTGATGATGGAGTCTCCGGAGTTACATTCAATCGACAAGGCTTCAAAGAGATGTTCAAGATGATTGAATCCGACCAAGTAGCAACATTAATTGTAAAAGATATATCGCGGTGTGGAAGTAACTACATTGAAATTGAATAGTACGATGAAACAAGTTTAATTTTTTGACACGTTGTGTAAAAACTGTTTACTGAGTTTTGATATAGTTTCAGCTTGAGTATGGTGCAGATAATGTCCACCTTTAAGAATTTTTATAAATTGTATATTGGCATTTGTGATCATATTTTTGTTTATTTTAAACCAAGAGGTTTTCATTTCTTTTGCTCGAATCATTTCATCCACTGCATTAACTTGTTCAGTGGCTAAAAATGAAAGTACGGGTAAATTAGCCGGATACTTTACATTTTTTAGTTCCATTGAGTTATCAAAAAAACTATTCCACTGATTTACAATAGCAATACTTAAATCGCTTGAAGTTTCATCTAATTTACAGGCTTCAAAACTTTCTTTAGTCCATCTTTCTAATTGTTTTTGTGGTACAGATGCGTCTATTCCAATAATTGCTGAAACTTCCTCTGGATAACTGTTGGCGTAAGACAAGGCATAAAGGCCCGACATAGAATGGGGCATAAGTATGTATGGAGGATTAACCTTCACCGCCTGTAAAGCCGCTCGAATTTCTTCTACTATTGCTTTATTTGAACGTGCATCCTTTGTAATAACGCTTTTACCATATCCGAAATATTCAATTGCTATTACTTTATAGTCAGAGCTTAGGGTATCAATTAAGGGTTTAAAATCATCGATTGGATTTTCAGTTCCCCAGCCACTTAGTAAAACTATAATCGTATCATTTTCACCTTTTTGATAAATTCTCATGTTTTTATTATTTATAGTAATTGATTCATAACCATCGCTTGCTAATGTAGCATTTGTACCAATTACTGTAAAAAACCATAATAATAAAAATACTTTTTTCATTAAAATTCCTCCGTCAGTAGATATTATATCATAAAATGTTGTATAAGCACACCGGCAAATCGCGACCAGTGGGTGACATCGGGGCCCAAGTCACGGACTCAATTATGTGTAACTTTTTGTCTGTACACCCACGGCTAAAAGTTACTGCAGTCCAGCGGAACGCTGGTCGTTATAAGGAGAGCTCGAGAGGGAACTCGAAATCCCTCTCGAAACGTTTTTGGTTACTTTTTTCGTTACAAAAAAGTAACGACTATTTCTTGCAAATCGTGAGAAAATATTCAGATATCGAAGAGCTGACAACAGAACTTTTACATGAATTCATCGATAAAATTATCGTACACCATAAAGAGAAAGTCTTTGGAGAGACAATACAACGAGTTGAAATTTATTACAAAATGATAGGGCAAGTGCAGATTCCAAAATTCAGCCGTCCAGAAAAAGACAGTTATAAGAAATCTTTTGAACACACAAAAAAAGAGCAGATTGCCTGTTAAAGCAATCTTGCTCTTGGGGGCCTAAATATTAAAAGTAGTTATAAGAAATCTCAAGCCCATTATAACTACCCACACTGGTACGGGTGACAGGACTTGAACCTGCACGGTGTTGCCACTAGAACCTAAATCTAGCGCGTCTGCCAATTCCGCCACACCCGCAAATAATATTTAACTTGTTAAAAACATTTTTGTCGCGAGTCCGCGCTCGCTGGTCGAGGTGACAAGATTTGAACTTGCGGCCTCTGCGTCCCGAACACAGCGCTCCACCAAACTGAGCTACACCTCGATAGAAAAAACTGCTATACGTTGCAATTTTGTTTTCATTTATAAACAATCCATATAATTCTTAGCTAACAGAAAAACAACGGCAGCTTTAAAAACCAAATATCAGTTAACTTTATTTTTAATCTCACACTAAAAAATCATAGGTAAACAAACACTTGGCGGAGGAAGAGGGATTTGAACCCTCGCGCCGGTTACCCGACCTACTCCCTTAGCAGGGGAGCCCCTTCACCACTTGGGTATTTCTGCAATATATGGCGGAGAGAGTGGGATTCGAACCCACGGTGCGTCGCCGCATCACCAGTTTTCAAGACTGGCTCCTTAAACCGCTCGGACATCTCTCCAATCCGTGCCCTCAGTTCTGCTCAGCAGCACCGTGAACCAGCTTTTATATTATAGCATATCTTTGCAATATTGTCAAGGGCTTTCTTCCAAAAATGGCACATTGCACAAAATAACCATGTTGAATTTTATCAAGCAAAAAACAAATCCGTGCATAGCCACACGCTACACACGGATCATTATTACAGAATCAGCCGAAGCCGCTTAAAACGTTCCGGAGCTGCCGCCACGGGTCTGTCCCGAATCGCTGGTTCTGGTCGTGCTGCCGCCGCCATTGTCCTGCGGCTTTTCCTCACGCTTGACCTTCTTGTACAAATACATGTCACGGCGTGTTTCCAGCTGGAAGCTTCCACGCTTGCGGTAATCCGCTGCGCCGGACTGACGGTGCACCGATTTCAGATTCGAGAACAGCATCAGCACGCCGATGCCGCCTGCCGCCGCACCAACACCCAGAGCGATCAGCAGGGACTGTTTGACATCGAATTTCGGCTTCGGAGCCTCCGGAAGATTCCCGACATCGTAGGGAC
>JAZQHA010000153.1:0-3025 GCA_045540315.1 Acutalibacteraceae bacterium
GGCACAGGTTACAAACATCAGTGGTACTGAAATTTTGCGCTCTAATTCGGATTTTTCGGAAGTTAAAACGCGCTTTTTAATGCGAACTCCGAAAATAAAACTGGACAAAGATATGGTCATAAAATTTGATGGCCATGCCTATAGCATCGCGTATATCAACGATTACGGTTTTGACAAAAAGTACACTGAAATTATCACAGAGCTGGTGAGCAAATAAGTGGCAGATTTTAAATTTAGTTTGGACATGGATTCTATTTTTCCGCAAGGATTGGACGACGAAAACTTGGCTTTAGACATGGTAAAAGCGGGCCAGGAGGTTATGCAAAAATCAATCCAGAAAGCAGCGCAAAAGCATGTTAGAACCGGCAGCATGGCAAAGTCGATAAAGTGCTCGAAACCTGTTATTAACCGTGCTGGGGACGCAGTTGGGCGCGTGAAGTTTTACGGCAAAGATAAAAACGGAATGCCGAACTGGTATAAAGGAATTTGGATTGAATATGGCACTAAAAATCAGCCTGCAGACCCATTTGTTAGACCGGCGATAAAGAGTTGTGAAAGCAGCATTAGAGCAGCAATGCAAAAAGTCTTTACGCAAAAAACGAAGAGGTGATTTTATAAACATTAACCCGATAATCGAGTCAGCGTTTTCTGATTTTGAAGTAAATAAAAAGCACATCCCAATCGCATTTTTAAGCTACACAGGAAACGCTGATACGTATTTAACTTATTACACTTGGCAAGAGCAGCCGGAAAACTTTTTTGATGATGAACATCATGCAGAAGTGGCCTATGGCACGATTGATATTTTCTCGAAAGGAAATTTTAAGGGTATCTTGAAAGAAGTGAAAAAAATTTTAAAGGCAAACAACTTCACTTGGACTGATAACGGCCCGGAGACGTTTGAGCGTGAAACCGGATATTATCACGTTCCGGTGAATTTTTGTGCGGAAAATTAGTTTAGAAAGTTTGGAGGATTCATTTTGGCAGGAATTGGTTTAAAGCGTTTCAAATACGCGAAATTGAACGATGACGGAAAAACATACGGCCCGGTAAAAACACTCTCTGGCGCGATTGAATGCAAAGTAACGCTCGATTTAGCAGAGGCGACTTTGTATTGTGATGATGCGCTTAAAGAGCAAGTTTCTATGTTTAAAAGTGGCACGTTAACCGCCGGAATCGATGAAGATGATGACGCGATTTTCGCAGAATTGCTGGGAAAAACCGTTGATGAAGAAACCGGAGTTGTTGTTTCAAATGTGAACGATGTTCCGATTTTCGTTGGGTTTGGGCACATTGTTCCGAAAATGGTCAACGGTGCGAAAAAATACAAAGTGGAATTTTTCCCGAAAATGAAATTCAAGCCGTTTATCGCTGACGCCAAAACAAAAGGAGATAATCTGGAGTTTACGACACCGTCGGTAGAAGCGACGATTTTTGAAAATGACGATGGCGACTGGGAAAAACACAAAGTTTACGACACAGAAAATGAGGCAAACACTGCGCTAGAGGGCTTTTTTGTTCAATCCGAAGTTACGGGAGAGTGATAGCTTTTGGTCGATAAAATCAATTATTTAGAAACTGAGACCGAGAAGTTTCCGCTGATTTTTACGCTAAATGTAATGGAATCGATACAAGAAAAATACGGAACCATTGAGGCCTGGTCAAATCTAATTCAGCGTGATGGAGAGCCAGATATAAAAGCGTTGAAATTTTTTATTACCGAAGCAATTAACGAGGGATTAGAAATCGAAGCTGAAAAAATCGGCGAAAAGCCAAAAGCAATAACTTCGAAAAAGGCTGGCAGAATCTTGACTGAAATCGGGCTTTCCGGAGCTGCAAACAAGATTATGGCGACGATATCAGACAGCGTGGACGAAACAGAAAAAAACGTGACCAGCCCGCAGAATCCTTAACTGCGGGCAAAAATGTTTCAAAAGCTATTCCAGTGGATTTTTCCTGGATTTTGTTTGTGGGAACCAAAATGCTCGGCTTTATCGAAAAAGAAGTCGGTCATATGACGCTACGGAAGTGGAGCCTTTTATACAAGCACTTTCGAGCGTATCACAATTTTTGCGTTCAACAACAGCTTTTTAAAGATGAAAAAATCACTGCATCAAGCAAAGATGAGTGGTTACCAGACTGAGTGAGGAGGTGAGGAAAATGGCCGGGTCAAATACATTCGGTGGAACGATTAAGCTTGAGGGCGAGAAAGCCTACAGAGAAGCTCTTAAACAAATAAATTCAAATTTGCGAGTTTTGGCTTCAGAGATGGGCAAAGTAACTGCTGAGTTTAATAAAAACGATAAGTCAGCCTCCGCTCTTACTTCTCAGAGCAAACTTTTAAACAGCCAAATTGAAAAGCAAAAAGAAAAAATCGCCGTTTTAAAAAGTGCGCTTGCGCAGTCCAGCGAAAAGTATGGCGAGAACGACAAGAAAACCAACGGCTGGAAAGTCTCGCTAAACAAGGCAGAGGCCGAACTTTCTAAGATGGAGCGCAGCTTAAAAGACGTAAATTCGCAGCTTGAAAAATCAAAGGCTCCGCTTGATAAGTTAAATGCTGAACTATCTGAGCAAGGCTCAAAGTTAAAATCTCTGCAAACTGCGTATAAAAATGTAGTTCTCGAGCAGGGCAAAAACAGCGCCGAGGCGAGAAGCTTAGCGGCGCAGATAAAGGCTTTAAACAGCGACATTAAGGAAAATAAAGATAAATTAAACGCCGCCGAAAAGGCCACAAGCCAGCTCGGCGACGAGATGAATAACACTAAAAATCACAGCTCGAAATGGAGCCAAGGTTTTACCGTGATGAAAGGTGTTGTCGCGAATTTAAATTGGTGAGAAAAAAAATTTAGCGCTCGCGTGTTGGATAAGATGCGAGTTTTTTGGCAGGATTTTAAAGGCTTTGGGTTGGGGCAGCCAGCTTCTATCCGCTGGAATAGGCGCAGCGCAGAACCTTGTAAATGGCATTTGGAACACAATTTGCGGGCTCCCTGGAAAAATGCTAAGCATCGGTGGTGACTTGGTTCGC